>CAVBFA010000046.1:0-19985 GCA_963594595.1 Oscillibacter sp.
CACGTTACCCATGATGGGCAAGCACGTTACCCCACTTGGGCAAGCAGCGTGCCCATTTTCTGTAGTTTTGATTACCCTTATATATATATAAAGGTAATGAATCACAACAAGCGGCAGGCGTCAGACATAATAGTCGCGTAGCTGGGCGGCAAGCGCCGCGAGCTGTTCTATGCTGCCGTTGCCATAGCGCTGCCATATCTGCTGACAAGGCTGGAGCAGCGGCGTAACCATAAATTCCTGCCGGTTTAGATACGGATCGAGAATCTGGTATACGTTGAGCACATCCTCCACTACCCTCGCCTTCACACCTATCAGCCGCGCCAGCTCGTCCACCTCGGGCGTGGACGCCACCATCGTAATCGGCGTGAGACGGAAATAGAGGTCGAGCACGAGGATGAGAGCCACCGGCGTGAGCGGTTCACAATGAGGAATCTGGCTGAAGTCCTTCTCGAAAGTCTCCTTCACCTCCACTCCATCATAGAATGCCGAAGCGCAGGAGAATCCCATCATGCTCCTCACCTTGGCAGCGTCGGCACGCAGCCGCCGTGGATTGTCCTTGTAGCGCTGCATCAAGCTGCTGAGAAACGGTGTGGCACCGTTGCGCAGGTCGAACATCTTCTCATATATAAAGGACGGCGGCAGATGCAGTTCGATACTCAGATCCACCATCTGCCTGCTGTACATACGTTTCAGCCCTACGGGCTTGCGCATATACAGTTGCATCACCAGAAGCCAATAATCATCTTGCCAAAGAGAAGAAATGCCAGCCATAGTAGTATCATTTGATTAATTTCTGCAAACTTAAGAAAAAATGTGGAAACAAAAGAATTATTTTTCGTAACTTTGTGCGCTGATAATATTTAACAGCCACAAACCATTATGAAAACAAGGATTTTCATATAACAAGCTTTACGAACCAAGATACTGCCGCCACAAGAGGGCAACAGAATGAATATAAGGAATATAAGACAAAACGGGTATTAGGGATACGGTCTTGTTGCCTTTCAATAAAAACGACAAACTAAATAATACATATTCGATAAATAACAAACTTACTAAAGAATACTAATATGGATACATTCTCAAAGAATTTCTCCCTTGAGGGCAAAGTAGCTCTCGTTACGGGAGCAGCCTACGGTATCGGTTTCGCCATTGCCGAGGCTTACGCAAAGGCAGGTGCGAAGATTGCCTTCAACTGCCGTTCACAGCATCATATGGACCAGGCTCTCGCCGACTACAAGGCTAAGGGCATCGAGGCAAAGGGCTACATCTGCGACGTTACGAATGAGGAGGAGGTGAAGAAGATGGTTGCCGACATCGAGAAGGAACTTGGCGTCATCGACATCCTCGTGAACAATGCCGGCATCATCAAGCGCATCCCTATGACAGAGATGAGCGTGGAGGATTTCCGCCAGGTTGTCGACATCGACCTCAACGCTCCATTCATCGTGTCGAAGGCCGTTATCCCCGGAATGATAAAGAAGGGCCACGGCAAGATCATCAACATCTGCTCAATGATGAGCGAACTGGGTCGTGAGACCGTTTCTGCATACGCTGCTGCCAAGGGCGGACTGAAGATGCTCACCCGCAACATCTGCTCTGAGTTCGGCGAGCACAACATCCAGTGCAACGGTATCGGTCCTGGCTATATCGCCACTCCACAGACTGCTCCGCTGCGCGAGCGTCAGGCTGACGGCAGCCGCCATCCTTTCGACAGCTTCATCATCAGCAAGACTCCTGCCGCACGCTGGGGAACTCCAGAGGACTTGATGGGTCCTGCCGTATTCCTCGCTTCTGATGCCAGCGACTTCGTAAACGGCCACGTGCTCTACGTTGACGGTGGTATCCTGGCTTATATCGGCAAGCAGCCTTGATATGCTGACGGCAGAAGGAACACAACCGAAACCATATCACTCCCCCACCCTGTGTCTCTCTGACACCCGCCTGGGGAATTAGAAAATAAATGCGCCTCAAGCATCTTTGTCATCGACAAGAGCTTGAGGCGCATTGTTTTTCTTTCAAACGGCATAATGACCGGTGCAGATATGCCGTTGTAAGTAATCTTATTTATGGTTTCTTGTATATCAGCGTGAGTCCGTCGCGCAGCGGCAGCATCACACGCTCCACTCTGGGGTCGCGTGCCACGAAGTCATTGAATGCCTCAATGCCGTGTGTCTGCTTGTCCTTGTCGTAGGCGTGGTCCACCACATGTCCGTCCCACAGCGTGTTGTCGGCAAGGATGAATCCTCCGGGTCTGAGCAGCGAGAGCACCATCTCATACGACTCCATATACGTGCGCTTGTCGCCGTCAACAAACGCCATGTCGAACTTCACTCCGAGCTTGGGAGCCTCGGTCATAGCGTCGCCGATGATGAAGCGTATCTTGTCGGCTACTGCCGACTGCTCTATCCAGGGACGCGTGAAGTCTTCCTGCTCGTCGTTTATCTCGAAGGTATACACCATTCCTCCCTCTTCCAGTCCTTCTGCCAGACAGATGGCGCTATAGCCGCTGAAGGTGCCTATCTCGAGGATGTTCTTCGGACGGATCATCCTCACGAGCATCTTCAGCACCCTACCCTGCAGATGTCCGCTCGCCATGCGTCCATGCAGCAGATGGATATTGGTGGCGCGGTATAGGCGATACAGATAATCGCCTTCAGGGTCGCTATGGTCGAGGATATACTTTTCTATTTCTGAATTCATTGTCCAATCTGAGCGGTGATACTTACAGCATCTTGATCACCTCTGCATTGAGGTATGGCTTGATTTTGCTGAATGGCACGACGAATCTCACGCAGCCTGCGGCATAAGAAAAAAGTTCGTATGGCTGATAGATAATCATTACGCCCTCCTTGGTGAGATACGGTGCTGTTTTTGGCAGCGGCAGGAAATCCACTGTGCAATCGGTTCCCACTATACTTTCCTGCAGTTCCTGGTCGGTCATTCTCTTGCCGTCGAACTCCTGGAAATAGTCTTTCATTCCCTCTTTGAGAATGGTGTTGAAAGATCTGTCGCCATAGACAGACTGTTTCAGTATCTCGCTGCCGAAGCGTCTGCCGTCGCTCTTTCGGAACGTCATGCCGCTCATGTTGCCCATGCCGTGGGCACCGCCAAGATACTGGTAGATGCCGCAGGTGTAGGTCACGTATTTGTCTGTCTCACAGTCTTTTCTGATATCCGCACTCCACGACACCATCTGGTCGGCGTCAAGTCCCAACTCCTTGATGTTGTCATTAAGATATTTCTTCGTGCCTGCCACATAATGCTGCAACAGCGACTCCTTGTTATCGAGCGGTCCCATATAAGTGGCTCCGAGCTGCTCACTGATGTATTCAGCAATGGAGTTTTTGAGATACTGGTTGCCGGCAGTGGGGTAGTCGAAGACTATTCTTACCTCCATTCTTTTGTCGCTATGGTTGTATACCACAGAGTCTGTCTGCAACTGCTCATTAGCGACAGCCTTGTTTGTCTGCAACTGCTCACTGGCAGTAGCCTTGTTTCCGTTGCAAGAGAACATGACCAATGTGGCCAAAGCTCCCAGAATAATGCCTTTTGTTTTCATAATCGGTCTTTTTTAGATTAATAATAGTGTCAGCCTGTCTTGCCAGACTGTGCTGTCAATAGATTATCTGGTGTTGGGGATCATACTTTCTGTGCCAGCCATGTCATCCATTTCCCGCCCTTCATACACAGTATGCCGATTACGACAAACGGTATAGACAGCAGCTGTCCCATGTCGAGTGGGAGAGAGGCCTCGAAAGCCTCCTGCACCTCCTTGGTGTATTCTATGAAGAAGCGTGCCGTGAAGATATATGTGAGACAGAGTCCGAAGAAGAATCCCGTGCCCACCTTCTGCGGCGATTTTTTGTAGAAATACAGTCCGATGACGAACAGCAGCGCATAGGCTATAGCCTCATACAGCTGCCCAGGGTGTCTTGGCTGCATGTCCACCTGCTGGAACACGAATGCCCATGGCACATCAGTCACTTTTCCTATTATCTCCGAGTTCATCAGGTTGCCAAGTCTTATGAAACACGCCGTTATAGGCGTTGCAATGGCGATATTGTCGAGCACCGTCCATAGGTTCAGCTTCGTCTTCCTGACGTATAGCAGCAGCGTGATGATGAGTCCCAACGTTCCGCCGTGGCTTGCCAGTCCGGCATATCCCGTAAAGCGCCATCCTCCGTCAGGCAGGAAGCGTATCGGTATCAACATCTCCACCATGTGCTGCCCTGAGGAGAGGAAATAGTCCGGTTCATAAAACAGACAGTGTCCGAGTCGTGCGCCAATGAGTATTCCGAGGAAGCAGTATATGAAGAGCGGTTCGAAGAGCGTCTCCTTGATTTTCTGCTGTATATACAGGCGTCTCACTATGAAGTATGCCGCCAGGAGTCCTATCAGCCAGCACAGGGCATACCAGCGCATGGCGAAGGAGCCTATCCTGAAGGCCTCTATGCTTGGGTTCCAGTCAATGAAAAGCATTTTCTATTTTTTTATTCGCATGTCGTTGACATGTTACAAGTTGACGAGTTGACAAGTTGACGAGTTGACAAGTTGACGAGGCGTCTACACGTTGAATCTGAAATGCATGATGTCGCCATCCTGCACCACATACTCCTTGCCTTCGATGCCGAGCTTTCCGGCTTCTCTCACGGCTGCCTCTGATCCATACTGGATATAGTCGGCGTATTTTATCACCTCAGCACGGATGAATCCTTTCTCGAAGTCGGTGTGTATCACTCCTGCACACTGTGGCGCCTTCCATCCCTTGTGGTATGTCCATGCCTTCACCTCCATCTCTCCGGCGGTGATGAAAGTCTCGAGGTTCAGCAGTGAGTAGGCTTTCTTGATGAGTCGGTTCACGCCGCTCTCTTCCAGTCCGAGCTCATCGAGGAACATCTTCTTGTCCTCGTAAGTCTCCAGTCCGGCGATGTCTTCCTCTGTCTTTCCGGCTATCACGAGAGTCTCAGCTCCTTCCTCCTTGGCGATATCTTCGATGCGCTTGGAGTATTCGTTGCCTGTCTTGGCGGCAGTCTCGTCAACGTTGCATACGTAGAGCACAGGTTTTGCGGTGAGCAGGAAGAGGTTGCGTGCCGCTTCCTGTTCCTCCTTGGAGTCGAATTCCACGGTGCGTGCGTTCTTTCCCTGCTCCAGAGCTGCCTTGTAAGCCTCGAGCACGCCCACTTCCACCTTGGCGTCTTTGTTTCCTGCCTGTGCCACCTTCTGCTGCTTGCCCAGTCGCGCCTCTATGGTCTCCAGGTCTTTGAGCTGCAGCTCGGTGTCGATTATCTCCTTGTCGCGCACGGGGTCTATCGTTCCGTCCACGTGTGTGATGTTGTCGTCGTCGAAGCAGCGCAGCACGTGGATGATGGCGTCGGTCTCACGGATGTTTCCGAGGAATTTGTTTCCGAGTCCTTCGCCCTTGCTTGCTCCCTTCACGAGTCCGGCGATGTCTACTATCTCGCAGGTTGCCGGCACGATGCGTCCGGGGTGTACTATCTCGGCGAGCTTCGTGAGTCGCTCGTCGGGCACGGTGATAACACCGACATTAGGTTCTATAGTACAGAAAGGGAAGTTTGCCGCCTGTGCCTTAGCGCTTGAGAGGCAGTTGAAAAGAGTGGACTTTCCCACGTTAGGGAGTCCAACGATACCACATTTTAGTGCCATGTCTTAGTTTTATATTTATTCTTTTATTGTTTCCTAAAAAACATTATTACCTTGCCCCCGGCTCCGGAATTGGCATCCGGCAGTGGGGGAGGGGAAAGCTTGCAAACAGCGACTGTCCAAGCAAATGAAAATATCCGTGTCAACTCGTTTCCTCGTCAACCCGAATGCCCGTCTGCCGGTCTTCTGTTTTTACTATCAATCTGCAAATATAAGAATTTTACACTCAACGGACGCATAATTCCGAGAAAACTGTTTGCCGCAGGCATATATTTCATTAAATTTTGCATTCTGCGTGTGTAAAAAGGGATGTTTCATTTCCGCCTACGCATGGTCTGCCTGATCATAACCCTCTGAGCCAGACTCCGAAGAAGCGGTCGTACACGATATATCCTTTGTCTGAAAGATATACATACTCTTCGTCTGCAAGATATTTCAAGGCTCTCTGCACGCTGCTTGCCGTCTTGAGCTGATGCTTGCTGATGAATGGTCCCGACATAGGTTCCGCCACACTGCCTTCCCTCGCTATCGCCAGCAGGAGGTTTGCCTGGTTAGCTGTGAGCAGATGGTACAGGCGCTTGTAGTCTTCTTCTTCTGACAGTATTATCTGACGCACCACCTCGTCCAGTTTCTTACGGGTTATCTCAATGTCGGAGAGACGGTAGAGGCGGTTCATCACTGCCTGTATATACCATGTCACTCCATCCACGCTGTCGTAAAGATCATGGAAGACTTCCGGTGAAATGGAAACGTTTTTCTCTCTCAACTTTTCCTCTGCAAAGGCAAAATAAACAGCCTCGTCGAGGGTGTGCAGGCTCAATTTCTCCGTACTTCTGTAGAAGGGATGCTTTGGTGAATTAAACATTTCCATCATCATGTGCAAACGGCTTCCGGAAAAGATGAAGCGGGCGTTGCCCATAGTCTGGATATGGGTGCGCAAGAGTGCTTCCACGTTTTTCTCAGGGTATTCCAACACCTGCTGAAACTCATCAAAGGCAATGTAGCAACGGCGTTTTGACTGGGCTATATATGAGAATATCTCGTCGAGAGTGGATTCCGACGACTGTGGTGAGAAACTGAGCGACACCTGAGGAAGGCCGGTCATGAAGTCGGTAGACATAGTGATTTGACTACCCTTGAAAACCTTTGTTATCGCATTCTCGGCTTTCTGTAGCGGCGTGTCGAGTTTACCGACTATCGCCTTGGCGAATGTCTGCACGAAATCATACAGAGAATTGGTGGCATAGATGTCAATATAGAAACAGACGGCATCGCTGTCCATCTCCTTTATCTTATGAAACACATGGCGTATAAGACCTGTCTTGCCATACCTTCTCGGACTCATAAGGGTGAGATTGCAGCCGTTTGTCAACGATGATATGATGTCTTCGCTCTCTTTCTGACGATCGCAGAAATACTCCGGTCCTTCGTATCCATACAACAAAAAAGGATTGTCTATCTTTCTCATAACCAACAGTTTATTATCATTACGCATTTTGCGTTACGCATTTTGCGTAATCACTTTGCAAATATAACGATTTATTTGTTTATACACAATTTTATGAAGTCTTTTCATTACCCTTGCAGGTATTTCATTGCATTGACGCAAACCGGCCGTCAGGACTTGCCGGTGCAAATGCAACTGAAGCGACTAACGACATCACACCCGACAGGGAATACATAATACTGCATGTCAAAGACATGCCGAACTTGAACAAAAAAAATATCAAAACTTGTATATACAGAATATAATGACTATCTTTGCAGATTGAACTCAATCATATAAATACAATTTTTATTCACGAAAAACAATAAAACACATATAACACAATGGAGTATAACTTCAACGAAATCGAAAAGAAATGGCGACAGAAGTGGGTGGAAGACAAGACCTATAAAGTCGTGGAAGACAAGGAGAAAAAGAAATTCTACGTGCTCAACATGTTTCCTTATCCTTCGGGAGCAGGACTCCATGTGGGACACCCGTTGGGATATATCGCCTCTGACATCTACGCAAGATACAAGAGACAGAACGGATTCAACGTGCTCAACCCGATGGGATACGACGCTTACGGACTGCCGGCGGAGCAGTATGCCATACAGACAGGACAGCATCCGGCAGTGACCACAGAGACTAATATCGCAAGATACAGAGAACAGCTCGACAAAATAGGATTCTCGTTCGACTGGGACAGAGAGGTGCGCACATGCGACCCGAAATACTACAAGTGGACACAGTGGGCTTTCCAGAAGATGTTCAAATCATTCTACTGCCAGAAATACCAGAAGGCAATGCCTATCGAAGAGCTGGTGAAGATGTTTGAAGAGAAAGGCAGCGAGGCGGCAGAGAATGTGGCAAAGAGCGAGGAACTGACATTCACCGCCGAGGAATGGAAGCAGATGACGGAGAAGGAGCAGCAGCAGGTGCTCATGAACTACCGCATAGCATACATCGGAGAGACGATGGTGAACTGGTGTGCCGGACTCGGCACGGTGCTCGCCAACGACGAGGTGGTGGACGGAGTGTCGGAACGCGGAGGATTCCCCGTGGTGCAGAAGAAGATGCGCCAGTGGTGTCTGCGCGTCAGCGCTTACTCACAGAGACTGCTCGACGGACTTGACCAGGTGGACTGGACCGACAGCATCAAGGAAACCCAGCGCAACTGGATAGGACGCTCGGAGGGAACGGAAATGAACTTCAAAGTGGCAGGACAGGACTGGGACTTCACCATCTTCACCACTCGTGCCGACACTATCTTCGGAGTGACATTCATGGTGCTGGCGCCTGAGAGCGAACTCGTGGAGAAACTCACCACAAGCGAACAGAAGGCTGAGGTGGACGAATATCTCGCCTATGTGAAGAAGCGCACAGAGCTCGACCGCATGGCAAACCACAAGGTGACGGGAGTGTTCTCCGGCTCTTATGCCGTGAACCCGTTCACGGGCGAGAACATCCCTGTATGGATTTCTGAATACGTGCTCGCCGGATATGGTACGGGAGCCATCATGGCAGTGCCTGCCCACGACTCTCGCGACTACGCATTCGCTAAACATTTCAACCTGCCTGTCATACCGCTCATCGAGGGTGCCGACGTGAGCGAGGAGAGCTTCGACGCCAAAGAGGGAACGGTATGCAACTCACCGGCACCAACGGCAAAGAATGCCATCGCCGGATTCTCGCTCAACGGACTGAGCGTGAAGGAGGCTATCGCAACGACAAAGAAATACGTTACGGAGAATGGCATCGGAAAGGTGAAGGTGAACTACCGCCTGCGCGACGCCATATTCTCACGACAGAGATACTGGGGTGAGCCATTCCCCGTATACTACAAGGACGGTATGCCATACATGGTGCCGGAAGAGTGTCTGCCTGTGGAACTGCCTGAAGTGGACAAGTATAAGCCAACGGAAACAGGAGAGCCGCCATTGGGACACGCCAGAAAATGGGCTTGGGACACGGAGAAGAACGAAGTGGTGGACAAGGCGCTCATCAACAACACCACGATTTTCCCGCTGGAGCTGAACACCATGCCGGGATTCGCCGGTTCGTCGGCTTACTACCTGAGATATATGGACCCACACAACGACAAGGCGCTCGTGGCAAAGGATGTGGACGAATACTGGCAGAACGTGGACCTCTATGTGGGAGGTACGGAGCATGCTACAGGACACCTTATCTACTCGCGCTTCTGGAACAAGTTCCTGTATGACTACGGATGCTCTTGCAAAGAGGAGCCATACCAGAAACTCGTGAACCAGGGAATGATACAGGGACGCTCTAACTTCGTATACCGCATAAACAGCGACGACCATTCAAAGGCACCGGTATTCGTGAGCCTCGGACTGAAAGACCAGTATGAGACTACTCCGATACACGTTGACGTGAACATCGTGAACGCTGACGTGCTCGATCTGGAGGCTTTCAAGAAATGGAGACCTGAATATGAGAACGCCGAGTTCATTCTGGAAGACGGAAAATACATCTGCGGATGGGCGGTAGAGAAGATGTCGAAGTCGATGTTCAACGTGGTGAACCCCGACATGATAGTAGAGAAATACGGTGCCGACACACTGCGTCTGTATGAGATGTTCCTCGGTCCGGTGGAGGCAAGCAAGCCTTGGGACACCAACGGCATCGACGGTTGCCACCGCTTCCTGAAAAAGCTGTGGGGACTGTTCTTCAGCCGCGACGGACAATTCCTGCCTACCGACGAAGAGCCTACGGCAGAACAGCTGAAGAGCATACACAAGCTCATCAAGAAAGTGACCCACGACATTGAGCACTTCTCATACAACACGAGCATCTCGGCATTCATGATTTGCGTGGGAGAACTGCAGCAGATGAAATGCCACAGCAAGGTGGTGCTGCAAGACCTCGTGGCCCTCATCTCGCCATTCGCACCGCATGTGGCAGAGGAGCTGTGGCATCAGCTCGGCAACGAGACTACGGTATGCGACGCCAAGTGGCCTGAGTTCAACGAGAAATATCTCGTGGAGAGCAGCATGCAGCTCACGATATCGTTCAACGGTAAGGCGCGCTATCAGAAGACGTTCCCCGTTGACGCCGACAACGAGACGATAAAGAACGAGGTGCTCGCCGACGAGAAGAGCCAAAAATACCTCGAAGGCAAACAGGTGGTGAAAGTCATCGTGGTGCCTAAGAAAATCGTTAACGTGGTGATAAAATAATCCTCATACAATCCCTTCCCTGACCTGCCGCTGAAAAATGGCGTATGGGGCAGGGGAGGGGATTGGAAACCTTCTGAGAAGAAAGAAACAAGGCCAGGCAAAGAGAAAAACCGGTCATAAAAATAACCTTAATTCATATACTAATCAAACAGCAGAGACCAGGAGTCTCCAACAACTAACTTTTTATTATGGCAACTGACAACAACAACGCAGCTTTCGCACAGAAAAATGGTGGCGGAATAATGCAATTCATGAGAAGTAACGCCGGCAAGGCGCTGGGAAGAGAGATAAAAGACTATTTCTTTATCACTCTCGGACTTATGCTATACACATTCGGATTCACCGTCTTCCTATTGCCATACGAGATTGTGACGGGTGGTATCGCCGGTGTGGGAGCCATCGTGTTCTATGCAACGAAATTTCCGGTGCAGTGGACTTTCTTCATCATCAACGCCGTGCTCATCGTGGCGGCACTGAAGATACTGGGATGGCGGTTCCTGGCAAAGACAATCTATGCCACATTCGCACTGACAGTGATGCTCGACATAGCGCAGAAAGTGGTGGAAATGCCAGACGGCACTTTCTATAAGCTGATGGGAGAGGGCAACGACTTCATGTCGCTCGTCATCGGATGTATGCTCACGGGAACAGCGCTCGCCATTGTGTTCCTCAACAACGGTAGTACGGGAGGTACCGACATCATTGCGGCGGTGGTGAACAAATACCACAACATCTCGCTCGGTATGGGACTTATCATGGTGGACCTCTGTATCATCAGCAGTAGCTTGCTCATCGAATCCTTCGGTACGTTCCCTGAGAGATGCACGATGGTGGTGTTCGGACTATGTACGATGTTCATCGAATGCAACATGCTCGACTTCGTGATGAACTGGCAGCGACAGTCAGTGCAGTTCATGATATTCTCAAAGAAACACCAGGAGATTGCCAACGCCATAGCAAAGGAGACGGAGCACACGATGACAATACTCGACGGTCACGGATGGTATTCCGGAGACCCTATAAAGGTAATCTGCCTCATGGCAAAGAAAAGGGAAAGCGTGGAAATCTTCCGCGTCATAAAGTCTATCGACCCTAATGCCTTCGTAAGCCAGAGCAGCGTGCAGGGCGTATTCGGAGAGGGCTTCGATCCGATAAAGGTGAAGGTGAAGGCACAGAAACTGGAAAAGAAAATAAGAAAACAACAGGAGAACGGTTAACAAACATACAAGACCCCTCCTGACATTCCCCTGAAAGGAGAGAGACAGACAGTACTCAGAACGTATAAGGAAGTATGAGGAAAACGTCACTGTCTCTCACACAAGGAGATGTCAGGAGGGGTCTTGCCGACTTGTAAACTCATAAACTCGTCTACTTGTCAACTCGTTTACTTGTTAACTTGTTTACTCGTCAACTTGTTTACTCGTCAACTAAAAATAAACATGAAAATAGTATTTGCAACAAACAACGCTCACAAATTAGAAGAAGTGAGAAACATTCTTGGAAACAAATTCCAGGTATTGTCACTCAACGACATTGAATGCCACGTGGATATTCCGGAGACAGGAAAGACTCTGGAAGAAAACGCCATGATAAAGGCAAAATACGTGTTTGAACATTATAATATCAGTGTGTTTGCCGACGACACAGGACTCGAAGTGGAAGCTCTCGGCGGAGAACCCGGAGTATATTCCGCAAGATATGCGGGAGGCGACGGACATGACAGCGAGGCAAACATGAAGAAACTCCTCGCCAACCTCAAGGGAGAGGAAAACCGCAAGGCGCGTTTCCGCACCGTGATAGCCTATATTCTGAAAAACGAAGACTCTGGCGGCATAGCTGCCCAGGGAGAGATGGAAGGCATAGTGGAAGGCGAGATAACGGAGGAAAAGAAAGGGGAGTCGGGATTCGGCTACGACCCCATATTCCAGCCTACCGGCTACGACAAGACATTCGCCGAACTCGGCAACGACATCAAGAACAAAATCTCTCATAGGGCAAGGGCAGTGGAGAAATTCGCACAATTCCTCTTTTCCGCTACCTGTCAGCAATAATTCAGCAGGTTGTTGCGTTATAAGAGAAAACAATAAAGAAAAAAAGAAATGCGCAGACACTTCATATCACTCCTCACATTGCTCGCCGCAATGACGACAAACGCCGGAGCACAGAATCTGGACAAATGGAAGGCATATATGGCTTATGGAAAGATTACAGACATAGAGCCTGCCGGAAACATGGTTTATGTGCTCAGCTCCGGCGACTTGTTCTCATACAACATCACGGACGGAAGCGTGACGACATACGACAAGGTGTTCCCGCTCAGCGAATGCACAATATCGCAGATAGCATGGAACAACACGGCGAAGAAGCTTATCATAGTATACGACAACTACAACATCGACCTGCTCGACAACAAGCTGAACGTGACGAACATCGCGGGCTACTACGACAAGACTATGACGGTAAGCAAGGATGTAAACAAGGTGGTGATAGAGGGCAGTCTGGCATATCTGTGTACGGCTTTCGGACTGGTGCAGATTGACATGAAGGAGGGACTTATCCTCGACACTTACAATTTGGGAAAGAATGTTACCGACTGTGCCTTCAGCGGAAACAAGATATACGTGAACACCAGCGACGGAATACTGGCAGCCGACAAGTCGGCAAACCTGCTCGACAAGTCCAACTGGCAGGCTACTACAGACAACGTGTCGTTCAACCATGCCAACGACATCGCCACGACATGGGACAACGGATATCTGCAATACGTGGCTTACGACAAGACAAACAAATGCTACTGGACCAACCAGGAGGACGAGAAGCTGCAGGCATACACCGTTACTGCCGACGGCACGAAAACCGTGACGCTGAGCGACATAAATCCCGTAGGCACTCCGAAATACAATACCATCGGTTTTCTGAAGATAAGAAACGGAAAGCTCTATACCTGCAACGGTGGAGAGTGGGACAGGGAAAAGCCTGCCACGATACAGGTGTACGACATCGACGGCAATGCCTGGACTACTTACGACGACAAGGGAATAGCAGAGAAATACGGTATTATATATAAGGATATGCTTTGTCTCGACATCGACCCCAAGAACGACAACCACGTGATGGCTGGAGCACAAAGCGGACTATACGAATTCCTCGACGGAAAACTGATTAACAGATTCGACTACAAGAACAGTCCGATATCCTTTGTCGACGGTCTGGAAGGTGATCCGAACTATCAGATCATCACGTCGTTGTTCTACGACAAAGACAACACGCTGTGGGTTATAAACCATCAGGCTATAAACAAAGGAATACTGAAATATTCTGCCGACGGCAAATGGTCGTCGCCAGACAAGACCATAAACCACCTCTCCGTGAACAATGCCAAGATAATGGGCTACGACTCTAACGGCAGGATATGGATAAACAACGGACGAAACGCCAACCCAGGAGTGTATTGCTACTCTGCCGACGGCAACAACCTATACTGCTACACACATTTCGTAAACGAAGACCAGACGGAGATAAGCGGTATAGAGAGATGCAAGACGCTCGCCGAAGACAGAAGCGGAAATATATGGGTGGGAACTAACGTAGGTCTCTTCGAACTGACAGAGGAATACCAGCGCGACCCGTCGCTCGGCTTCTATCAGGTGAAGGTGCCCCGCAACGACGGCACCAACTATGCCGACTATCTGCTTGCCGGACTCGACATCACCACGATGGCAATAGACAATGCCGACCGCAAATGGATAGGCACGAGCCGCGACGGCGTGTATGTAATAAGCAGCGACAATATGGTGCAGGAGGCTCACTTCCTGGCATCAAACAGCAGTCTGCTCGCCGACGGTATCCTCGGCATAGAGATTGACAAGCAGACGGGAACGGTATATATAGGAACGGAAAAGGGCCTGTGCTCAGTGGAAAGCAACGCCGTGGCCACCAACGAGAGCATGAGCAAAGACAACGTATGGGCTTATCCTAATCCCGTGAAGCCAGACTATACGGGACTCATCACCATAGTAGGACTTGCCTACGACAGCGACGTGAAAATCACAACCACAAACGGTGTGCTCGTGGCTGAAGGACGAAGCACCGGAGGATCCTTCCAATGGGACGGATGCGACAAGAAGGGCAGGAGAGTGGCAAGCGGAATATATATGGTGAACACAGCGACGCAGAGCGGCGACAGCGGCACGGTATGCAAGATTGCGGTGATAAACTAAGTATCTTTTATGGTAATGGTGATAAACCAAGCCCATATATATATTAATGGTGATAAACCAAGTCTCTATAATATATTAACAAGGAATAACGACGATATGATGCCCAAGTGCTTTATCAAGCGTTTTGTCCATTATATATAAGAAAACAAGGAAATAACGACAGATGAAATATTCGATAAGGAAGAAATGGAATGAGATGAGGGGATTCGTCTTCTTCACACTGGCAATAACACTGCTGTGGGGAATGGAATTTGCCTTTGCCGACTTCTACGACTCACCATGCAACAGCATGAAAGACTTTGTGGGACAGGCTTTCCAATGGGGAGCGATAGAGATGACGACCTTTGTCTTCATCTGGATGATAGCGGCAAACAAATATGTCTTCGCCGTGGCGTATCCGCTGCTGACGGCACTGACTTCTGCCGTGGCGTTCTTCCGCTATACGATGAAGGTCACGGTGACGCCGATGACCATCGACCTCACCTTCACCAACGACCTCACTACGACGTCTGACATGATAACGCTGCCGCTCATCTTGTTTATACTCATAAACCTCGCAGCTGCTGTATTCATAGCGAGATGGCGATTCAGAAGGCTGCAAAATCTGAAATGGCAATGGATACACATCATCGTCTGTATGGCACTGATATACGGCATTTTCCACAACGGACGACTTGGAATACCGGTATCCAACCGTCTGCCCTTCAATATCTACGCCTCTCTAAACGAATATCTCGGCAACAAGCGCATCGTGGCAGACAAGCGTCCTGCCTTCGGCGGAAAGACGACATGTGGCACAGACAGCATCGACGTGGTGTTCATCATCGGTGAGACGCTGCGTGCCGACCACATGCAGATAAACGGATATGCAAGGCCCACCACACCGCTGCTGGCAAAGGAGAAGAACGTGGTGTCACTGCCTAACATAGAGTCAGAATACTGGTTCACCCACGAAAGCGTGCCCTATATCATGACCAGGGCAGACCATAACACCAAGGACAGGGCATATACAGAACGGTCGTTCATCGACATCTTCAAGAGAGCCGGCTACCACACATCATGGATTTCAAACCAGGAGAGCGTTCCCACCTTCATATATTTCATGAAGGAAGCAGACAAGCTGACGTATGTAAACGGCGGCAAGTCGCTGTATATCTATGACTCATGGCTCGACGACGATGTGCTGCCCCCTCTTGACAGCGCACTGACAAACGGAAAGTCAAACTGCCGCAACCTTATCGTCATACACAGCATCGGTTCACACTGGTGGTACAACGCCCATTATCCCAAGTCGGCAGCCCGCTGGAAACCAGAGCTTACGAGTCGCGTGATAACGGAGAACAGCCGTCAGCAGTTCATAAACTCATACGACAACACCGTATTATATTCCGACAGTTTCTGGCATCAGGTGAGAGAACGCCTGCGCCAGCGCAACGCCATAGTGATATATCTCTCCGACCACGGCGAAAACCTGGGCGAAGACGGACAATACACCCATGCCAACGACACCAAGGAGGTGAGAAACGCCGCCTGTTGGATATGGTGCTCCGACAAATTCAAAAGCCGTTATCCTGAGAAATACGCAGCCCTGGAGAGAAACGCCAAGAAGAAATACAACACGGCATTCCTCTTCCATTCCATCATCGACGCCGGCGACATCAGCACTCTTTATATCGACAAGAAGTATGATGTCTTCAAATAGACAATGACAATATAACTATATAATGATTACCGTCTGCATAGCGACATACAACGGATCGAGATATATCCGCCAGCAACTCCTGTCCATCCTGCCACAACTGGCGGAGACGGACGAGATTGTAGTGTCCGACGACGGATCGACAGACGACACATCAGACATAGTGCGCTCCATCGGCGACAAGAGGATAAAAATTGTGGATAACCGCAAGGAAGAAGGTGGAAAACACTATCACAATGGAGAAGACGGAAAGCAATATCACAAGGAAGAAAATGGAAAAAACACCCGCAGCAACAGTCTGACGCGAAATTTCGAGAACGCCCTGCGCCATGCCAAAGGCGACTATATCTTCCTCTCCGACCAGGACGACGTGTGGATGGAAAACAAGGTGGCGGTATGCATGGAAGTACTGCGCAGCCACCACTGTGTGGTCAGCGACGCCATAGTGACAGACAAAGACCTCAACGCCACCAACGACTCTTTCTACAAGATGATAAAGATGAAGCCCGGCAGACTCTACAACCTGCTGTGGCACAACGGATACACGGGGTGCTGCATGGCATTCAGACGCGACGTGATGCAGAAATCGCTGCCCTTCCCTGCCGACATACCGATGCACGACATCTGGATTGGCAACGTGGCGGCATTCTTCTTCGACGTGGCATTCATCAACGACAGACTTATATATTTCCGCAGACACGAGAGCGCCGCGTCGTGCAACGGCAAAGGAAGCCGCTTCTCAACGGCAAGGCAGATTCTCTTCAGATGGAAAACAATAAAGAACCTAATAACACACAAATCATGACATTGAGCGTAATCATCCCGATATACAATGTGGAAAAGATGCTGCGACGATGTGTTGACAGCGTGAGAATACAGGGATTCGACGATATCGAGATACTTCTTATCAACGATGGTTCTACCGACGGTAGCGGAATCATCGCTGAGGAGTATGCCGCTACATACAAAAACATAAAATACTGGAAGAAGGAGAACGGCGGACTCTCAGATGCCCGCAACTTCGGCATCAAAAGGGCTGAGGGTGACTATATCACCTTCGTAGACAGCGACGACGAACTGGCTCCCGACACCTACCGTCAGCTGATAGCATTATTGCAGGAACATCCGTTTCTCGACATTCTGGAATATCCCATGCTGCAGCGACCGGGACTACGCGACGAGACTCTCTTCAATCCCGGCAACCACCTCTTCAGAGACGCCCTCGACTGGCTGGCATACAAGGGAACGGAACACTGCTGGGCATGCAACAAAATATACAAGAGGAGCCTCTTCAATGACGTGGCATTCGAGAAAGGCAAGAAGTTTGAAGACATCCTCCTCATGGCGCTGCTGATAAAGCAGAAGCCGATAATAGCCACCATAGACAAAGGCAGATACCTATACCACTACAACGGCAACGGCATTGCGGCAACCGACAAGAGCAACGGACTGTCATCGCTGCTCGACGCCCAGCTGTACCTCGTCAGCCAACTGAACATCAACACCAGGGAGCGTCGCTGGCACCGTGTGTATATGGACATGCTGACGGCACAGCTTTATTCATACCAGAAGACAGGAAAAATAAGACTGGCACAACAGCACGTGTCCCTCTTCGGCTATGCCACATGGAAAGACACGCTGAAGGCGATGTTCGTGAACACTATTGGACTGGAACGCACCTGCCGCCTGTTCGGCAGGATGAAAAGGTAATGAAACAAACATGAAAATAACATATATCGTAGAAGATTTCTCTGAAAACGGAGGTGTGGAACGCATCGTGACAGAAAAGGCAAACACACTGGCTACAGAATACGGACATGAAGTGAGCGTGGTGTCGGTTTACGATGACAAGCGCAAAGAGCTATACCATCTTGACGAAAGCATCAAGATGGTGCATCTCGGAGTGCCGTTCGCCAACAAGCACCACGGCAAGCTGATAAAGCTCATCAGCCGCTCGAACACGCTGATGACGGCTGCCCGACGACTGAACAAGACCATAAAGAGCCTGCAGCCCGACATAATATTCTTCACCACCACCCTCGGAGCGCTGCTACTCCCCCTCTGCCACACCAAGGCACGCAAGATATACGAGTCGCATCTGGCACGTCCGTTCACCCCCTACCATCGTCTGTTCTCAATTATGGAGCGCAAAGCCGACACCGTGGTATGCCTCACCAACGGCGATGCCAGGGAATATTCCAACGCACGCCGCACGCTGGTGATTCCGAACTTCATCAGAAAGCCGGCGAAGAGAGTGGAGGACTATAGCGTGAAACGTGCTATCGCCGTGGGCAGACTGGAAGAGCAGAAGGGATTTCTTCCGCTCATAGACCACTGGAAAGAAATCGCCCTGTTGCATCCCGACTGGCATCTCGACATATACGGCGACGGTTCGCTGCGCGCCATGCTGCAGGCTGAGATAGAGAGACTCGGCATGCAGGAGCATATAACACTCTGCGGACGGTCGAACAACATCATGGACGTATATCCGCAATACAGCCTGCACATCATGCCCTCTCTATACGAAGGACAGCCAATGGCGCTGATAGAGGCACAGTCGTGCGGACTGCCATCCGTGGTGTTCGATTTCGACTTCGGTGCCTCCGACATAGTGAGCAACGGCCACAACGGCATCATTGTGGAGCAAAACCACTACACGGCGCTCATCAAGGGTATCACCACGATGATGGACTCCGAAGCCCTCAGACGCCAATACGGCGACAATGCCATAGCCGGAAGCCACGCATATTATAAAGAAAATGTATTTGGAAAATGGATACAGTTGTTGACCCCTAATCGGTAATCAGACCGTTTGGGGGTGAATGAGAAGAGATGACCTGTACATCTCTTCATACATCTCTGCCACCTTTCTGTAGTCATGGTATTTCTTCACGAATGCCATGCTCTGGCGGGAGAGCCTTTCTATCATACCGTCGGTAAAGAGAGCCTTTTCTATTATAGCCATGTTCTCGGCATCCGACAGTTCCGGACTCACGTTGATTATAGGACGCAGTTCTTTCTCGCCAATAAAATCATAATATTCCTCCTCTCCGCCACCTATCACCACAGTGCCGAGCGCCATCGCCTGCAAGGAGTTCATCGACGGAGTGAAACTGTAGAGCTGGTCAACGAGCACGTCAGCCTCTGCAAGCATCCGCTTGTATTCTTCGAGCGGCACGCCCTCCACATATCTTATCTCCATCCTGCCGGGATGGCGCAGCTTGATTGCTTCGAGCCATTCCGCCATACGCATGGCACCCTTCATGAAGTCGCGCTTGGGCTGTATGCCGACGAGAATCTTCACCACACCGCCGTTTTCCTTTCTTCTGACGGCTTCCGTCTCGTTCTGCGGCAGAATCATAGGCAGCGGCAGATAATGAAGCTTACGGGCAAAAGAATCCACGTTATAGCACAACCAATATTCATACAGGCAAGCCACGAGAGCGTCTGCCTTTGCCGATGTATACCGCCAGCAGCCATACGCCCCATGCAGCATCACCTCGTCGATACGTTCCGCATTCTCTGCCATATTCTGCGGTCTGCCGTTCCAATACGTGTCGCTGTATCTTGGCACTCCTTTTTCCTGGCGTGAGAAAATCTGCGGGTCGTCGCCGAAACATCCCTTCACGGTCTTCTTGTTCAGAAGTCTGAGGAAAAAGAAAAGCAGTTTGTTCCACCCGTATTTCAGTGGAACAAACTGATAGTTGTGTATC
>CAVBFA010000047.1:0-19460 GCA_963594595.1 Oscillibacter sp.
GTTCTATCTTTCCTCCCTCGTTGTTGATGAAATTGTCTATGAGGTCTTGTCCCTTCATGTGGGGATTGGTCTTCTCTGCCTCTTTTTCCGCCTCGCTCTCTGTTTCGAGCAGGTATGACACATAGTCTACTGCAGCATCCGCCGGAGTGGGCTTGCGTCGTGGCGCCGAGCTGTCTGTCTCGTCGCCATCATCGGGCAGAGTGTCGAGGAATTGGTCGATGAGCGATATCGTACGGCTCTCGCCTTCCTCTGAATGGTATTTTTTCTGTGTCTTCTCCTCGGCATTGCGCAGCTTGTAGTGGGCTGCCTCAACGAGTTTGAAGACTACACGGCGGTCGGTGAAATACACCGATGCCTTTCTGAGTTCCTCGTCGAACGACTGGCTGTGGAGCACATACAGATTCTGGAGCATGAGCAGCCTCGCCGTCTGGTAATATGGATACAGGGCCACGAGGGAACGCAGGTCGTACAGCGTTTCCTTGTCCATCATCTCCGGGTGTTTTATCAGTTGCCCTAAATCCATATTCTTGTCGTCGGTAGTTTTATATTGTTAATATATAGGTCTTTGTTATATCTTGCCTGCTTGATACATCTTGCCTGCTTGATGCGTCTTACCAGTTTGCCACTGTGGCGTTGAAGATCTGGTCGGTGATGTCTTTCACCATCTGTGTAACGCATTCCTCCTGTACGGAGTTGAGCGATTGGCGGCTGTCGTAGGTGGTGGTGGCAGTGAACGGTCTCTCGAAGTCCTCGCTATGGTTGGCATTGTTTGTGAACCTCACGTTTACCGTCATTGAGAGTTCCACCTGTGCTGACTCGCCCTGTGCCGTGACCGCCTTGTTTCGCTGTGAGTATTGGGTAATCTCTCCCTCCACTTTCAGGTCGCCATTTCTCTTCACCTGTATGAGTCTGGTGTGGTTGGCATACTGGTCTTTCAGCTGATTGTTGAAGATGCTCGCCATCGGTCCCCAGACGTAGCTTGAGCGTATCGGGAAGTCGGCGATCTGTATCGTCTTGGTCTTGTTGTAGTCGATGCTCGCTCCATTGAACTTATACGACACGCTGCATGCCGTGATCACCATGGCGATGATTGCCATGGCAACAGTCATCACACCTTTATTATATATGGAGAGTCTGCGACTCTCTTTGTTTCTTGATTTCATTGTCTTCACACTATGGTTATTTGTCGAGTCCATACTGTCTGATTCTTCTATACAGAGTGCGGTCTGATATTCCCAGTTCCTGCGCCGCCTTCTTTCTGTTTCCACCGTTCTTTTCGAGGGCTTTCTCCAGCATGTGGCGTCCCACGTTCTCCAGGTTCAGGCTTTCCGGTTCGGATATCTCCTCTGCCACGGCATCCTGTACGGAGGGTTCGATGGTCTGCCGGCTGTCGGCATTACCATGCTGCTGCGGAATGATGGCAGGCACGGTATCGGAACTGTCGAAATGCTCCAGCCGGCGTGGTGCTTCGGAATGTCCTCCGTCCACTTTCTTCTTCAGTTCATCCACCTCTCTTCTGAGGTCGGCCACGGTACCTCTCAGTTCATAGAGGATTTTGTATAGCAGGTCGCGCTCGCTCTCATACGAGTGCTGCTCTCCGCTGCCGCCGTTTCCTCCCATGGCAACGAGCTGCGTCGTCTCCGGGTCTTGCGGGATGTAATGCAGCAGAGTCTCTGCCGTTATCACCCTTTGCTGCGAGAGCACCGACATCTGTTCCGTGATGTTCTTCAGCTGTCTCACGTTTCCTGGCCACTTGTATTTGAGCATCAGAGCCTGTGCCTGTTCGTCGAGCGTTATCTTCGGGAAGTTGTATTTCTCCGCCATCTGCATGGCAAAGAGTCTGAAGAGCAGCAGGATGTCGTTGCCACGATCGCGCAGCGGCGGCATCTGCACCGGGATGGTGTTCAATCTGTAGTACAGGTCTTCTCTGAAGCGTCCCTGGCTCACCGCCTTGCGCATATTGACATTGGTGGCGGCTACGATACGTACGTCGGTCTTCATTATCTTCTGACCTCCCACACGGATATACTCTCCCGTTTCGAGCACTCTCAGCAGCCTTGCCTGTGTGGCAAGCGGCAGCTCTCCAACCTCGTCGAGGAATATGGTACCCTTGTTTGCCACTCCGAAATATCCTTCGCTCTCTCCTATGGCTCCCGTGAATGAACCTTTCTCATGGCCGAAGAGTTCGCTGTCGATGGTGCCTTCAGGTATGGAACCGCAGTTTATGGCGAAGTATTTCTCCCGTCGTCGTGGCGAGTTGTCATGGATTATCCTCGGTATAATCTCCTTTCCCACGCCGCTCTCTCCGATTATGAGCACAGACAAGTCTGTCGGCGCCACCTGCAAGGCGACGTCAAGAGCGCGGTTCAACGCATCGCAGTTTCCCACAACGTTATAGCGTTGTTTTATTTTCTGAAGATCTGATGTATTCATATAATTGCGACAAAATTACACAATAAAATCCACTCTTCGGCAGTGTGTTTTGTTTTTTTGTCTTTTTATTACTTTTTTGTTCTTTCCATCTTTATCAGCATCAAGCCGATTGCCGTCCATATCAGCTCCCTTATCCTCACTATCAGCGCCACGAAGATGCCGCTGCTTGCCGCCATGGCGAGTCCCGACGCCGAGAGCATGAATCCTCCCTCACGGCCTCCGAGCTGCAGCGGGATGAAGAAGAGGAGATTGGCGAAAAGCGACGTGAACGCCAGGATTATGACGCACGACGGATAGCTCACCTCCGGCATTATCACGAGCAGCACGAACATTATCTCGAAGCTGGACAGGAAACGGCAAAGCAGTTCGAGAACCACTGCCGAAACGAACGACACGGGGCTCTGCTTGTGGAGCGCCGCTATCTGTGTGTCTATCTCCCGGAGTTTGTCGCCCTGCTTCTCCATCAGTCGGCGTGCCCATTTTCCCATCCACGGCATCTTGCTCAGCCATCGTGTGAGCATCATGGCGAGACCTTTCTTGTATCCGCGCATGAAGAACCAGATGCCGAGCATGCAGAATGCCGTCGTCAGCGCAAGTATCACGGCGATGGGCATCGTAGGAGACTGCGTGATGAGATATATGCCCACGGAGAGGAGCCAGAACCAGAAGTGGCTGAAGATGTGGGTCATCACATAGAGGATGACCGACGAGGAGGCTCTCTCCGTTCCTATTTTCGGTGCCAGTTCCATGATGCGGTATGCCTCGCCGCCCATCAGTCCGCCGGGTGTGGCGTAGTTGAGGGCGAAGCCGGACACCGTGACCTTATACAGCCACCAGAACGAGAACGGCGTCTTGTCTTTGCCGCTGCCGCCCTGACGAATGATGACATACCACGACAGGGTGTTTATGACATATAGTCCGAGCCAGAGCGCCACGACAGCAAAGAACCAGTATCCTGCTCTCTGCAATCCGCTCCACACCTCTTTGAAGTCGAGCTGCGTCACCATTATGACGAGCACCACAAGTCCGAAGATAAAGAAACCGTTTTGGTATTTCTTGCTCATCTATGGAGTTCTCCTATACTTCCATCACTCTGCCGCAGGAGCCTTTGGCTTCTGCTTCGGCACGGCGAATCTTACTTTCTCGCTGTCGTCTCTTCTCTCATGATACAGTTTTTTGAGAGGATCCTGCAGCGGTTCGTCGTAGTTGATGCGGTTTCTGAATATGTCGATGGCATCGTAGACAGCCTGGCGGAAAGACGCCTCATCGGCAATGCCCTTTCCGGCGATTTCATACGCTGTGCCATGGTCTGGCGATGTGCGCACGATAGGCAGTCCGGCAGTGATGTTCACTCCCTCGTCGCCCACGATGGTCTTGAAAGGAGCCAGTCCCTGGTCGTGATACATGGCGAGCACTCCGTCGAATGCCATGTATGTGCCATGACCGAAGAATCCGTCGGCGGCGAATGGTCCGAAGGCATCTATGCCGGCGTTTGACAGTTCTTCTATTGCCGGCTTGATTACCGTCTCTTCTTCCATGCCTATCACTCCGCCGTCGCCGGCATGAGGATTCAGCGAGAGCACGGCGATGCGTGGTGCCGACACGTTGAAGTCTCTCTTCAGCGCCTTGTTGAAGATGGTGCATTTCTCCACGATAGCCTCCTTGGTTATCGCCTGTGCGATGTCCTTTATCGGCAGATGGGTGGTGACGAGCGCCACCCTCAGCTGTCTTCCGGCGAGAATCATGAGTGCCTTCCGGCCCTCTCCCACTTTCTCCTCGATATACTCGGTATGTCCGCAGAAATGGAATCCTTCGCCCTGTATGTCGTTCTTGTTTATCGGTGCGGTGACGAGCACGTCGTATCCTCCGCCGGCAAAATCCGCCATCGCCCTGTCGAGGGCTTTCAGCGCTGCCGCTCCGGCTTCTTTGGTCGGCATTCCCATGTCCACCTTCACGTCTTCGTCGAAGGCGGTGAGCAGGTTCACCTTTCCGTCAACGGCATCTTCCACCTTATTTATTATAGTGAAGTTTGCCTGAATGCCGAGTGCGTTGCGGTGGTATGCCGCCACCTTTGGCGAACCGTATATAATCGGTGTGCAGAGTTCAAGCATCGCCGGTTCGGCGAAAGTCTTGAAAATCACCTCATATCCTATTCCGTTAGTGTCGCCGTGTGTTATGGCGACTCTTATCTTTCTATCTTCCATTGCTGTGTATATTCTGTTTTATAAGTATCTGGTATAGTAGTTATCTTATTTCTCCTCACCGCCTTCCTGCATGCGCTTGGTGCTGAGCAGTCCGCAGGCTGCCCAGATGTCCTGTCCGCGGCTCGCCCGTATGGTGGTGAACACGCCGTGCTTGGTGAGATAGTCGCGAAACGACGCCATCTTCTCTTCACTCGCTCCATGCAGGTCCACATTCGGTATCTGATGGAAGCGGATGAGGTTGACCCGGCATTCCAGTCCTTCCACGAGTTTCACTATCTCTCTGGCGTGCAGCATGGAGTCGTTGAGTCCGCCGAACACGATATATTCGAACGAGAGTCTGCGCTGGTGGGTGAAGTCATACTGGTGCATGAGCGCCACCACGTCTTTTATCGACATTCCCTTCTCTGCGGGCATCAGCATGGCGCGCTGTTCGGGTATCGGCGAATGCATGCTTATCGCCACATGGCAGTCGCTCTCGTCGAGGAATCTCTTCAGCTTGTTTTTCACTCCCACGCTGCTCACGGTGATTCTCTTCGGACTCCAAGCGAAGCCATAGTCAGCGGTGAGCACCTGCGTCACTCTCAACACATTGTCGAGATTGTCCATCGGCTCTCCCTGCCCCATGAACACCACGTTGGTCAGCTTCTCCCTTTCGGGCAGCGAATATATCTGGTTCAGTATGTCAGCAGCGGTGAGGTTGCCCTCGAAGCCCTGCTTTCCGGTCTGGCAGAAGAGACAGTTCATCTTGCATCCCACCTGCGACGACACGCAGAGCGTAGCCCTGTCGCCATCGGGGATATACACCGTCTCCACAAACTTCCCGCTTGCCGTGGGGAAGAGGTATTTTATCGTTCCGTCAACAGACTTCTGACAGTCTATCGGATCCATGCCGCCCACCTCATAGCGGGCTTTCAGCTTCTCCCTGTTAGCCTTCGATAAGTTTGTCATCTCGTCGATGTCGCGCACTCCTTTCTCATAGAGCCATTTTGCCATCTGTGCTCCGGTGAATGCCGGCATGCCGAGTTCCTTAGCCGCGTTTTTCAACTCGTCGAGCGTCATTGCGACAAGCGGTGTCTTGTTTTCTGCCATTTGTTTTTATCGTGTATTTACGTCTTGTTCTGATTTGCAAACTTACTAATAAATTCTGACATGCACAAGATTTTCACACAAATCCATATCGGTTTACGGCAGAATAGCTAAACACTATAGCTCAACATTCCACTACGGGCTGCCGACATCTGCCCCGCCTGCCTGTTCCGCGGATAAAGAAAATGTGTATCTGATGAGCATTGGGGGATGTTTAAACGTGCTTTTTAGGTGCATTTTTCGTGCAAAATAGCAAAATACACAGAAAATTCACATCTTTTTGTTTTTTTTGGGGGGGGTGAACATAATTCTTTAAAATAATGTATATTTGCAAAAACAAACCCATACACACCATGATAATAAACGCATCATCAATTTAGGCGTTTTAGATATGCCACAAGCAAAACAAGTCATCCTCTCTGACGTAAAAGATCACTCGGGATCACATAACTTGCAGTACCACCTATCAAACACGAAAGGCGAAATCACATTCAACAACAAATAAAATATGGAGGGAACAATTATGAAAAGAATTTTACCGGTAATCTTTATGCTCATTACAAGCATCACCGTCTTCGCACAGGAAGACACAAGGATGCTGAAAGAAGGGAGAAGTTGGAAGGTATTGGAAATGTTTTGTGACCAACCTGAATACGAAACTTATACAGTTTCGGGGGATACTGTAATAAACGGCAAGACATGGAAGAAGATATTAATAGACTACCAAAGAAACGACCATAAGGCGAGTTACACTACCGCTGCTTATGAGGAAGGCGGAAAGCTCTATGGCTTATTGGGCGACAACCCGTTCTTAATGCTTGATTTCAACAAGCAAAAGGGCGAATATCTTTTCGAAGGAGTAACTTACGGACCTGTAGTCACCGATGTTGACTACATCACAGTCAACGGAGTAACCCGCAAACGCATCACTTTCTCTGATCCGGGAGACGGCGAATACCTATGTTGGGTAGAAGGTATGGGAGCGACTATGGGAATATGGTCTGGCTTCGCACCAGCCACAAGCCATATGGAATACTTTCTTGAGTGTTACGATGACGGCAAACTGATATTCTCATATTCCGACTTCGGCAGACCCATGTCCGTCGACTGCATCTCACAAGACAAGACGAAGAAGAGCGGAGAGAAATATTCCATCAACGGAATGAAGCTCCAGAATGAGCCTGAGAAAGGCATATATATCATGAACGGAAAGAAGATTTGGAAATAAGTCTTGCCGTTTTTTTCATAAAACATCGTTCAACCCAAATCGGTCTTGATGACTGGTTTGGGTTGATTGTTTATTGACTTAACCCGAATCGGTCATCAGGACGTTCGATATTATATTTGACAACCGCTTGCAGCAAAACGGTCATTATGCCGTCACACATAAGCCCAAATACAGAAAGCCCACCGTTATAATTGTCAACAAATTCCGCTGAATGTTTTTTTATCCGCAAGTTTTACACTACCTTTGTATAATAATCCTTACAACAATGCTGCTGGAGGTGCTCCACACTTCGCCAAGGCAATGGAAGCATGGCGCAGGAAGGAGCATCACAACGGTCTTGCCCGTCAAAGGGGAAGTCTGCTGCAGTAAGTGACGGTAAAACAATAACGAACAAACAACAAGCATCGGAAGCCCAACAAGCAACCGGTATTACAGATTATGAAAATAAGCACACTGATAACGGCAGCGATGGCCCTGGCTGCCACCTGCCCGGCAACGGCACAAGAGACGAAGACCGTGAAACTGAGAATTCTCGAGACGAGCGACGTACACGGCAGCTTCTTCCCCTACGACTTCATAGAGCGGAGAGACGCCAAGGGATCGCTGGCAAGGGTCAGTTCATACGTGAACAGACTGCGACATGAGTATGGCGACAACGTGATACTGCTCGACAACGGCGACATCCTGCAAGGACAACCCACATGCTACTACTACAACTATGTGGCTACCGACAAGCGGAACATCGTGTCAGACATCCTCAACTATATGCGATACGACGCTGCTACCTTCGGCAACCACGACGTGGAGACTGGCCACAGCGTGTACGACAAATGGATTGGCGAGATGAACGCCCCGGTGCTCGGCGCCAACATCATCGACGCTGCCACCGGAAAACCATACGTGAAACCATACACCATCATAGAGCGCGACGGAGTGAAAATCGCCGTGATAGGAATGCTGACACCTGCCATACCGAGCTGGCTCGGCGAGAGACTATGGAAAGGGCTGCGCTTCGACGGCATAGAGAAGTCGGCAAAGGAATGGATAGCACGGCTGAGAGAGACGGAGCGTCCCGATGTGGTGGTGGGACTGTTCCACAGCGGATGGAACGGCGGAATAGAAAACGCTGACTACACCGAGGACGAGACGGAGAACACAGCGAAAAACGTGGATGGCTTCGACATCCTCTTCTTTGGCCACGACCACCACGCAAGGAAGGCGGTGGTGAAGAATGCGGCAGGAAGAGAGGTGCTGTGTCTCGACCCTTCGTGCAACGCCGTGAACATTGCCGATGCTGAAGTGGAGATAACGCTGCGCGACGGCAAGGTGGCTGAGAAGAAGATAACAGGTGAGGTGCGCGACATCTGCAACGAACCTGTTGACTCGGCGTATATGGCCCACTTCGCCAAGGAAATCGACGAGATAAAGGGATTCATCAACGCCCCCATCGGCGAACTTGCCGACACGATATACACCCGCGACAGCTTCTTCGGCAATTCGGCTTTCACCGACCTCATACACAACCTGCAGTTGGCGATAACAAATGCCGACGTGTCGTTCAACGCTCCGCTGCAGTTCAACACGAAACTCAACAAGGGCAAAATCCTGATGAGCGACATGTTCAAGCTATACAAATTCGAGAACAACATCTGCGTGCTGAGAATGACGGGCGAGGAGATAAGGAACTATCTCGAAATGAGCTACGCCCTGTGGACGAACCAGATGAAATCGCCCGCCGACCATATCATGCTCATCGACGAGAGGAATGCCGGCGACATGCAGAAGTTCGGATTCAAGAACTTCACCTTCAACTTCGACTCTGCCGCCGGAATAGACTATGAGGTGGACGTGACGAAACCTGAGGGCAAGAAGGTGAAGATACTGAGGATGTCTGACGGCAAGCGCTTCAATGCCAAGAAATGGTATCGGGTGGTGATGAACAGCTATAGGGCTAACGGCGGCGGCGAACTGCTGACCAGGGGTGCCGGAATAGCAAAGGAGGAACTGCCGGGCCGCACTGAATACGAGAGCAAGCTCGACATGCGCCACTATCTCGCCGAAAAGATAAAGAGCGAGGGAACGATATATGCCAAACCTAACAAGAACTGGCGTTTCGTGCCGGAGAAATGGACCAAGCCGGCACTCGAACGCGACAGAAAACTGATATTCAAAAGATAAAACAGGAGACTGTTACTCAAAAGACAAAAGAATGGAAAAACTGTTTTTCGTCTTCTGCAAAGGAGACCTGATGCTCGAAAAGCTGCCCGACGGCACTTACACCATACCCTACGGCGAGAACGCCCCCACGGAGACGAAACCGTGGACAAACATGATGAACGTGAGTCCGCTGGGCGACACGCCAGTCTGCACCTACTCCATCGACCATCCCGTGACCGACAATCCGAGATATGAGGTGTGCGGACTGCGCCAGAGCTACTACAAGATAACCAAGGAGTTGTATCTCAAAGCCGGAAAATGCGAGGAACTGCTGTATTGGGACCAGAACACGAAGTTCTGCGGCGTATGCGGTTCGCCGATGAAAATGCACACCGACATCAGCAAGCGCTGCACGGAATGCGGCAAGGAGGTGTGGCCCCAGCTCGCCACGGCGATTATCGTGCTGATACACAAGGGCGACGAGGTGCTGCTCGTGCATGCCAGAAACTTCAAGTCCAACTTCATGGGACTCGTGGCGGGATTCGTTGAAACGGGAGAGACGCTCGAAGAGGCGGTACACCGCGAAGTGAAGGAGGAGACAAACCTCGAAATCACCAACCTTCGCTATTTCGGTTCGCAGCCCTGGCCATATCCCTGCGGACTGATGGTGGGCTTCAATGCCGACTACGTGAGCGGAGAAATAAAGCTGCAGACCTCGGAACTGGCTCGCGGAGCATGGTTCCGCAAGGACAACCTGCCCACCATCCCCGAAAAGCTGAGCATTGCCCGCAAACTCATCGACGCATGGCTCGAAGGAGAGAAGGACAACGGAATGAAATAAGGAACAACAAACAAAAAACAATTTATACACACCATGATAATAAAGACAGACTGTTTTCTGCCATGCACCGACATCCATGCCGTGATGCCTACGGTGAACCAGCTGAGAGAATGCAGGGCAGTAAAACACATAAACTTGCTCGTTTCGCAAGACTTCGCCATGCAGAACGCCGCTCCCGAGGGATGCGCGATGATTGTCGTAGACAATATCATGTCGTCGGCAACGATAATCAGCATAGCCGAGAATACCGACAGCGAATACACGATGATATACACCAAGTCCACACCGCTGACCATCGGACTGTATGCTCTGAGAAGGATGATCCGGGTGGCTGCCGAGACCAATGCGGCAATGGTATACAGCGACCACTATTCTGTGGAGAACGGCAACACCGTGGCACACCCCGTGATAGACTATCAGGCGGGCAGCCTGCGCGACGACTTCGACTTCGGAAGCGTGATGCTCTTCAAGAGCAGGCTGATAAAGGAATATGCCGCCGCTAACGCTGATGCCGACTATATGTATGCCGGCTTGTACGACCTGCGCCTGTTCATAAGCAGAAACGGTTCTATCTTCCATCTCAACGAATATCTCTATACCGAGGAGGAGAGCGACACCCGCACAAGCGGCGAGAAGCAGTTCGACTATGTTAACCCACGCAACCGTGAGGTGCAGGTGGAGATGGAAAAAGCCGTCACGGCGCATCTCAAGGAGGTGGGAGCATTCATCGACACCGCCGGATATGAGACTCCCGACTTCAACGAGCAGCAGTTCGCATGCGAGGCTTCGGTGATAATACCGGTCAGAAACCGTGAGAAGACGATTTGCGACGCCGTGGACAGTGCTCTGGCTCAGAAGACGAAATTCAGATTCAACGTCATAGTGGTGGACAACCACTCCACCGACAACACCACGACTCTCCTGGCTGAATATGCCGCGAAACATGCTGACCCTTCAAAGCCCCAGCTCATACACATCGTGCCTGAGCGTACCGACCTCGGCATCGGTGGATGCTGGAACGTGGCGGTGAACGACAGCAGATGCGGAAAATTCGCCGTGCAGCTCGACAGCGACGACCTCTATTCGTCTGAAAACACACTGCAGACAATCGTAGACGAATTCCACAAGCAGCATGCGGCGATGATCATCGGTAGCTACCGCATGTGTGACTTCAACCTCAACACGCTGCCGCCAGGACTGATCGACCATGCTGAATGGACCGACGACAACGGATGCAACAACGCCCTGCGCATCAACGGACTGGGAGCGCCACGCGCTTTCTTCACACCGCTGCTCCGGCAGTTGCAGTTCCCAAACACAAGCTACGGCGAAGACTATGCCATGGCGCTCGCCTTCTGCCGCCGCTACAGGATTGGCAGGATATTCTCCGAACTGTATCTCTGCCGCCGATGGGGCGGAAACAGTGATGCCGCTCTGAGCATAGAGAAGGTGAATGCCAACAACTTATACAAGGACAGAATCAGGACAATAGAACTCTCTGCCAGACAGCAGATAGAGAAGGGTGTGATGGACTTCAGCGACGACAGTTCGCTCCACCGCTTCTTCAACAGGCAGATGGAGCAGTGGGACCTGGCAAGGGAGAACTTCCGCGACCTGCATAATGTGGAACAGCGCCAGCTCAACAGCGAAGGCAACAACATCATCGTGCAGTTCAATCCGGCACGCATCGTTTCCACGGGAGCAAGGATTGACAAGAAGAGCCTGGAGAAGCGTCCGTGCTTCCTCTGCCGCAAGAACCGTCCTGAGGAGCAGATGTCGAAGACTGTCGACAAGGACTTCGAACTGCTCGTCAACCCCTACCCTATCCTGCCGGTACATTTCACGATTCCCAGACTCACCCACCAGCCACAGGCAATATACCACAACTACAGCGAGATACACCGTCTGCTCACGCTGTTCCCCAAGCTGATGGTGTTCTACAACGGTCCGAAATGCGGAGCGTCGGCTCCCGACCACTGTCATTTCCAGGCTGGCACGAGCGGACTGCTGCCGCTGCAGACGGGATGGCAGCGCTATTGCCGCAACATGACGGAGATATTCACCAACAACGACGGCGAGAGCATTTCCGTGATAAACGAATATCCTTCGCCGGCGCTGCTCATCCGCAGCAAGAGCCAGAAGGGCGACGCCGAACTGTTCAAATTCGTTTACAAGGCGCTGCCAATGGCAAAAGACGACTATGAGCCGATGATGAACATCGTGAGCTGGAGAAACGGCGACGAATATCTCTCGGTGGTGTTCCCGCGCCGCCGCCACCGTCCGGCATGCTATCCCGACCTGTCGGCTCCTGATGCCAAGGGGGCGCTGATGATCAGTCCGGGAGCTCTCGACATGGCTGGAATGATAATAACGCCGCGAGAGGCCGACTTCAAGAGTCTAACGGCTGAGAAGGCGATAGAAATACTGCGTGAGGTGAGCCTCAACGACGAGGAGTTTGCCTCTGTGATAAAGAAGATAAAGGAGAATGCCAACAAACCTTCGGCAGCGAGCATGATATGCCCCAAGCGCCGCGAGCCCAACGTTCATGTGGGAATAGTGAGCGGCGAGAGGATTGAGTTCTCGCTCAACGGCGAATATTCTGCCAAGGGTGAGACCATCACCGGCAGACAGGTGGTGGAATTCTCTGAGGGTGGAATATTGTGGAACGGCAACCAATACCGCGAACTCTGTTTCTCACCTAAGACCGACAAGGCGTCGTTCTCGCTCTTCGACGTGACCATCGGTGTGAACTTCCACTGGGAGCGCAAGGAGACGCAGACCTTCCAGGGAGAACTGAACCTCGTGGTGGAGGCCGACAAGATATGCGCCATAAACAGTCTGCCGGTGGAGAAATATCTCGAAAGCGTCATCTCAAGCGAGATGAGCGCCACATCGAGCCTGGAACTGCTCAAGGCTCACGCCGTAATCTCCCGCTCATGGCTGCTCGCACAGATGAAGAAGAGGATGGAAGTGGCTGAGAGCGGTAACAACTTCTTCTCGTTCGTCAAGAAGGACGACATGCTCATCCGCTGGTACGACCGTGAAGACCACACCATATTCGACGTGTGTGCCGACGACCACTGCCAGCGCTATCAGGGAATAACGAAGGAGACGTCGCCTCACGTGGCTCAGGCGATAAAGCTGACGAGAGGACAGATTCTCATGAACGGCAACGACATCTGCGACGCCAGGTTCTCTAAATGCTGCGGTGGAGTGAGCGAGGAGTTCCAATACTGCTGGGAGGATGTGTCAAAACCTTATCTCATCGCCGTCAGGGATACCGAGGGCGGAATGAAGGATGGCGGTGAAGCGGTGCCCGACCTCACCATCGAGGAGAATGCCGAGAAATGGATAAGGACGAGTCCGGAGAGCTTCTGCAACACCAGTGACGCCAAGGTGCTCTCTGAGGTGCTCAACGACTACGACCAGGAGACTGCCGACTTCTACCGCTGGCATGTCACGCTGACGCAAGAGAAGCTGAAGAGTCTGCTGGACGAGAAACTGAAGATGGACCTCGGCGACATCATCGACCTCAAGGCGGTGGAACGCGGAAAGAGCGGCAGGATAAGCAAACTGCTGATCGTGGGCACTGAGCGCTCGTTCACCATCGGCAAGGAACTGGAGATAAGACGCGCCCTGAGCGACTCTCATCTATACAGCTCGGCATTCGTGGTAGACCGCATGGACATCGGCAGCGACGGTGTGCCGCAGCGGTTCGAACTCACGGGAGCCGGATGGGGACACGGTGTGGGACTGTGTCAGATAGGTGCTGCCGTGATGGGAGAAAAGGGTTTCGACTACCGTCAGATCCTGCTCCACTACTATCGCAACGCCGAGATAAAGGACATTTATTGAAAACAACGAAACGAAAATGAAGACTAAAACATCTCCGTGGGCATGGGTGCCCACTCTATATTTCGCCGAGGGACTGCCAAACGCCATCGTGACGGGTCTCTCCGTGGTGATGTATATGCAAATGGGACTCACCGACACTGAGGTGGGTCTCTTCACCGGATGGCTGGCTCTGCCGTGGGTGATAAAACCGCTGTGGAGCCCGTTCATCGACCTTCTGAAGACCAAGCGCTGGTGGGTGCTCGCCATGCAGATGCTCATCGGCAGCGCATTGGCTGGCATCGCGTTCAGCATACCTACGGCATTCTGGTTCCAGGCCACCATGTGTCTGTTCTTCATCATCGCCTTCTGCAGCGCCACCCACGACGTGGCTGCCGACGGGTTCTACATGATAGAACTCGACAACCACAACCAGGCTAAATACGTGGGACTCAGAAACACGTTCTACAGGCTCGCCATAATCTTCGTCAACGGCATTCTCGTGTCGCTCGCCGGAGTGCTGCAGGTGGTGTTCCGCAATCAGATAAGATTCTCGTGGGCTCTGATATTCTATGGCCTCGCCGGACTGTTCCTGGGAATGTGGCTGCTCCACTGCCGCACGATGCCGAAACCCGCCGAAGACACTCATACGCAACGCAGCATGGCAGAAGTGGCTAACGAGATAAAGACGATGTTCACCACGTTCTTCAGCAAGTTCAAGGCTTCTGAAACGCTTTGCGTAATGCTCTTCCTGCTGCTATACAGATTTCCGGAGGCTCTGCTCAACACCATGACGAAGACATTCATCCTGCGACCCAACTCACAGGGCGGTCTGGGACTGTCGCCACAGGAATACGGACTCGCCAACGGCACGGTGGGACTGATCGGTCTGCTGCTCGGCGGAATCCTCGGCGGATATCTCGTGAGCCGCGACGGTATGAAGAAATGGCTGTGGCCGATGGTGTGTGCCATCACTCTGCCTGATGTGGTGTATATATATCTGAGCTATTCGCTCAACTCCGACCTCTTCGTAGTGTCGTCGTGTCTCTTCGTGGAACAGTTTGGATACGGACTGGGCTTCACCGTGCTCACGCTCTATATGCTCTTCTACAGCCAGGGCAAGTTCAAGACCTCCCACTACTCCATCTGCACCGGAATATCATATCTCGGACTGATGCTCCCCGGCATGTTGTCGGGATATATGAAGGATATGCTGGGATACCGCACGTTCTTCATCATCGTGATGCTCTGCTGCACCATCACGTTCCTCGTCACGGCATTCCTGAAGATAGACCCTGACTTCGGAAAAGAAACACCTGAAGAGGAATGATAACACATTAAAATGACAACCCGTCCTGACCTTCCCAAAGAATAACCCATCCTGACCTCACCAAAGGGAAGGATGGGTTTGAGTCTAGGTGGGGGCTGATATTCATTTCTATTGTCACAGCCATTGTTGTTATTACAGCATCATATTGTCATAAGTCTTATGAATTCCCATATTACATCATAAGGACTTATTATTGTTATACCCATGGCCTTCAAATAGTTTGGCGGTGTCAGACTGTTTCCATTCAGCGAATACGTTGCCCTTGGCTAAACGTATGCTGTTCACTATGTCGATGATGCTTGGTATCGGGTATTCGCGGTCAGTTATACCCTCGACTTTGAAGATGTTGTTCCAGAAGGAGTTGGCAATTTCGATGTGGTATTTGATGGGAGCCGAGTTCTTCAGTTTTGCTTCCTTGGCGATGCCGATGAGTTGCTTGATGTTGAACCACTTTCCTTTGAAAAGAGCTGCATAGTACGGTATTGGATAATACGTGCTGTCGGGAGTGGAAACACGGGAAATTATGGCAAACTTCTTGATTTTCTTTGAACGAGTCTGGAAGTCGGTCAATGGGGCTTGCGGATTGAGGAGTTCGATGCGCTCGATGTTTTCGGGGCTGACGGTATTGCGCCAGTTGGCATATAGGATATAAGGAATGATGCCGTTTTTGTCAGCCGGTGCAAAGCGGACGTAACACGCCTCTTTGCGTATCAGTCTGACGATCCGTGTTCCGTCCTCATTGAGGATTATGACGCTGACGGCAAAAGCAAAGTGTTTGTAGTCCTGGCACACTCCGAGGAAGTAGCTCGACAGGTCGTTGTCGGCGGTGAAGTCCTCCACTTGTTCCTGTATCTGTGCGGTGGCTTGTTCAGTGTCGTAGATCAAGCCGCTGCCATAGCAGACTTCAGCGTTGAACATCTGGCAAGTGCTCATTGTCTCGTCAGACTCGATGAGGTCAATGATGTTGTACGGCATCTGATTGTCACCTCCCCACGGGATGTACTTCATCTTGTCGTTGATGATGATTGGTGCGATGTTGTGCTCCTCCTTGAAGACTTCGGATGTCTTGGAGGTGAAGGCTGCGGAGGCGTGGGTGCCGGGGATGGGGACAACGGATGTTGGGGGTGTATAGAAAAAATCGCTCATGTATTGCTTTTTTAGGGCAAAGATAAGGAGAGAAATGTGCGGTGGAAAAGACAATACTAAATTGAACGTAAGTCATATAGTTGTAAATTCTCCTTAATTTTTTAGTCGGTTGTGGTGGAATCTCGTAAAAAAGCTTTATTTTTGTATTCTGATTATTACATACAGACATACAAACAAGAAATATGGCAAACAAGGATTTAAATCGGATAAAGTTAGTGCTTGTTGAGAAGAAGAAAACAGGCAAATGGCTTGCCGAGCAACTTGGAAAAGACCAAACCACGATTTCAAAGTGGTGTACGAATTCCAACCAACCTGATATAGAAAGTATTATGAGGACAGCTAAATTGTTAGCTGTTGACATCAACGACCTTCTTATAAGCAACAATGTAGAATAAACTATTAATATGGAAGCGACAAAACTACCTTTAGCAAGTATATTCACGGGACATCGTGTATTTGACATCCCTTTCTATCAGCGTTCATACGTTTGGAAGAAAGAGCAATGGGAGCGTTTTCTTGAAGATATGGAGTTCGTTTCCATAGAGTCGAAAGATTACTTCTTGGGTTCTGCGATATTAAAGCAGCAGAATCTAAATATGGGTGTTACGGCTGATCACAGAACTGTAATTGATGGTCAGCAGCGTTTCACTACTATTGTTATTTTCTGTAAAGCATTATGCTTGAAGACAGGCGAATTGGATGAGTTCGATAGATATTTCATGGTTCGCAACAAAAAAGAAGGTACAAAGAAATGTGCTTTGGTTCATAGCATGAATGACAGAAAGGACTTTGAAAAAGTAGTAAGTCTAACAGAAGATAGGCCAATTGACGATGCCGGCAACAGCAGTATCTTACAAGCATACAATTATTTCCAAGAGAAGATTGATGTAAATAAAGTAGATATTGACGAGTTGCTAAGTCACCTCATATTTATCGATATAGAGTTACACCCCAACGACGATGAGCAAGCTATATTCGATACAATCAACTCTCTTGGAGTTCGGTTGACTACAGCCGAACTTTTGAAAAACTACTTTTTTACAGAAAGTACGTTTGAGGAATACCAAGAATTATGGGTGCCAATATTTGAAAAAGATAAGGTCACATCAGAATATTGGAATTCCCAGATAACAGCAGGAAGACTGAAGAGAAATAACATTGATGCGTTTTTCTCAGCATTTCTCAACATCAAAATCCAAGACCGCAAAATTGGGGTTGACAACGAACATAAGAATATGTATCGCCGTGTAGATTCTATATTTGCCAGTTACAAGGATTTAATAGCCACTTACAACATTGACAAGAAAGAACTGTATCGAGAAATTATCGAATATGCGAAGCTATATGCCAAATATATAAATTCGGATGTCATGGAATCTGACATACCAAGCAAGTCTTGTGTAGAAAGAATCAATTTCATGATATTTACTCTTGACTGCTCTACGATGCTTCCATACATTCTTTATGTGCTGAAGAATGTGAAGAGCGAAAAGGAGCGAAACGACATATTTGGCTATTTGGAGTCATACGTTGTACGCCGTGCTGTATGTAAGAGTGAGAACAATAGCTTTAGCGATTTGTTCTCAGAAATTCTTATCGGCAATGACATAAAGACATTTGAGGACTTGAAGAGTCTTATAGAAAATCGTGACGAAATGGCTTTGGCATTTCCTAATGACGAAAAGATGCAAGAGTGCTTCCATGATATAGAACAGCCAAACAAGCGTGCATTGGCAATACTCTATCTGATGGAGTCAAGGGTTAGGAACAACCAGCCTCATGCCACAAAGATTCTGTCTTTCTCGGAGTACAGTTTGGAGCATATCATGCCGAAAAAATACGAAAAGAATTGGCCCCTTAACGATGGATATGATGAGGAGACAAGAAGAATGATGATAAATACGTTGGGTAATATGGCAATGTTACCACAAAAGTTAAACTCTTCTGTTAGCAATGCTGACTGGAATACTAAAAAGAATGGAAAAGGAACAAGGAAGGGTATATCGTATTTTGCATCAGACCTTGTGACGATGAAAGGTGTTGTTACTTGCCCAGAATGGAATGAAGACACCATTTGGAATCGTGCAGAATGGTTGGCAAATATTGCAATAAAGATATGGCCATCCTACCAAGAAACGAATGACGATGATTTCGACATAGAGGCTGAAACAAAACTTGATCAAGTAAATCAAGAAGATGAAAGTGCCAAGGCAAGAAACATGAACCACGACAATACAAAGTATTCGTTTGACGGAACAGAGTTTCTTTCAAAGTCGGAGTTTGTCGTAACATTGGTGAGAAAGTACATGGAGAATCATCCTCAATTGACATACAAAGAACTGAAAGGCAAATATCCAGACAGGCTTTGCGCAAAAGGATATAAGTTTAGAGGGTTCCTCTGTACAGAAAAAGATTATAACGAATGGAATAATAAGTACAAAGAAAAGCGTTATCAGCCTAATAAGGAGAATCACAGGTTGACATCCTCGGATGGTGTTGTTTTCTATGTGAATACACAGTGGACTAAAGAGGGTGTTGACAAATTGGTAAAGATAGCAAAGGCTGACGGATTTAGTATTTATACAAGAAACAAGTCGTAAGATAATGGAAATGAATAAAGTAGAATTGCTCAAAGAGCAAACAAATAAAATAGAAGAAGTCCTCACTGTTCTTCGGACACAATTCGGTGAAGAGTTTGAGGATGAAGAGAATTATCTCTCAATAGTTGTTGATAATCTTAAGAATAAGTAATAAGACTAATGTCAGAACAGAAATATAATGTTTTAGATCTATTCTGTGGATGTGGTGGGCTTTCTCTTGGCTTTGAGGATGCTGGTTATAACGTATTGTTGGGCATTGACATTTGGGAAGATGCCTTAAAAACATACGCTTACAATCACAAACACAGCAAGACATTGTGTGCCGATATGTCAACACTTCGTGGCGAGGATGTGGAAGAAATTATTGGCGACAACAAAGTGGATGTTATTATTGGTGGTCCTCCATGCCAAGGCTTTTCCATCGCAGGAAAACGGATTGTTAATGATGACAGAAACAAACTGTACAAGGGATTTGTCAGAATGGTTGAATATTTCAAGCCTAAAGCCTTTGTTATGGAAAACGTGCCAAACATACTCTCGATAGGTGATGGTGCGGTAAGAGAAACTATTATCAATGACTTTAAGAGCCTAGGCTACACCGTAG
>CAVBFA010000048.1:0-19331 GCA_963594595.1 Oscillibacter sp.
ATATTGTGATCTTTTGCCAGACACTCATCGCATTCTATACGCTTTATAAGTTTTCTTGCTTCCTTAGGTGTCTGTAAAAGAGCTATCATATATTCATATATGTCGATATTCCAATCCCAGCCACTAAAGGTTCCACTCTTGAGACAATCCTCGCAATAGTCTTGGAACAGTTCTCGGCATTCATCATCAAGCTCAAGTTTTGCTACATCATGCAGCAATTCCAGTCCAAGCCTCATAATAGTTCCTAAATAGCCATAACTGTCGTTATTATGGCTGATTAGGTCGATACCATTTGTTATTATGGAAAAGCCTGTTTCAATGGCAGGCTCAGGATTGCCTATGGAAATGAACTTGCGTACCTTTTCTACAACATCATATATTTCATCACTCAAATGGCTTTGGGCTGAGAAACTTAACCTGCCATCCTCTATGGTTGCATTCCAGAAAGCATCCTCCACCTGTTCTACGTATATATCTCCCGATTCTTTCTCTGTGAAATAGTCATCAAAATATCTTAGGAAAGCGATCTGATTTTTGGGGTCCTCTCCAATCTGTTGCATCACAAATTCCCGCAGTTCTTTGACGGGTATTTGCTGTATTACCTTTTTGATTTCTTTCTTCATTGGTTTAATGAACGAATGGTTCTACACACCTTTTCCGTGACACTTCTTGAATTTCAAGCCGCTGCCACAAGGACACGGGTCGTTGCGTCCGATTTTCTGAACAGCCCATGGATTATCTTCCTTTGATTGTTTTGTTTGGTCGAATATTTGTTCCTTTGCATTGAGTATATCTTTAATCAAGTTGACTTCTTTCTTTAACTTTCTCAACATTGTACCCAACGGCTCTTCGGTTGAGAGTTTCGATACAAATGCTTCAGCCGGATAGTCAGCAGCCGTGAATCCTCGCAGATGCCATAATGGCATATTGTTGGCAAATTCTGCTAGATGTTGCATCCATTCTTCCACCACTCTATCTGTCAGCTCTTGCTCTTCTTCTGTCAGTACATTTTTAAGAAAGTAAAGTTCCATCTGCTTGTCGTCAAGGGATTCTTCGCCATAATGTATCTTGTAATACCACAGATTGAAACAAACAAAATATGCGCTGGTCTGGTCAAGCCCTATCCTGCAAGTGAGAAAATGCATGAATTCGTCCATCTTCAGATTGGGAACAACAGGTAAAACAGACCCTGACGACCTCGTCAATTCTTCGACTGAGAATTCTGGTGTGGAATCAATATTCTTGGAATGTTCGATAATGAACTGTTCCATCTTCCGCCTGTCTTCCCATCCGTACCTTGATACGAACCGAATGTCTTTATCCTGCCAATTTTCAAGGTCTTCTACATATTCCATACTGTCAAGCAGTAATGAATAGTGGCGTACTACATCAAGCAATTTAGCCGCTTTTTCGTCACTGTCAGTCTGCAAGAGTTCTTTGAGATGCTTTCTGATTTCATCTTGTGTAACGATGCCAAGAACGTTAGCCAATCCCTCAGCGATGAGTTCCACACTCATACGCAGTCGATTATACTCATTTCCCCAAGCCCAGTCTATATGCTTCACCAGAAGCGGTTGTAAATCCTCTGCAATGGTGACGTTGAAGAAATCCTCCTGTGGCACATCCATATCTGCCAACCCGTACATTACCATAATGGGCTTAAGCCGGTCATCCACTGCCACTACGCTCTCTCCCACTTTGATGTCTTTTGCCTTTTTGATGATATGCATGTCTGCCATTGGCAGCATCAGAAGCAACTCCTTCGGGTGGGACAGGATAAACTCTACGTATGCTTTGCGCAACTTGGACATGTCCAATTCTTCGTCAAGTTTCAAACCTAAATTCGAAGCATATCTAATGAGTTCGTCCCTCTTTAGTTTCTGAACTATCTTATGTAATGTCTTGTCTTGTTTCATTTTTTAGCTGTTTACTTATGCAATTCTAAGAATTTATACCCATTAAAATGTACAAGATGTTCTGGTGAATCTGCTATCCACACTTCTGTTTCCCATGCAATATCTTTCGCCTTTTGCTTGAATATATTTTTGTTTTCAAATGCTGTAAAGAAAACGACATTTGCTGTACAGCCAGATTCTTCCAATTTACGTTTCACTTTCCTAACTCTTATTTCATCCCATTCACCTGTTGAATGGTAGGCTTCAATAAGATAAAGTAAGTTCTTCTCTCGGCTATATGCTAAGACATCTGGTAATTCTTCATGTTCCAGCGTAAAGAATTTTATTTTCTCCAATTCTGCTTTTTCCAAGTGTAAGAATTTGTCTTTCGTATCTCCAACATACAATACTTCAGCACCAAAACCAAACAAAGGAAGGAAAACTTCTATGATAGCTTTCTGCAAGTCATTATGCTCTCCATATGACAGGACTATTATCTTTCCATTTGGAAGCGTAACTGGGACTTTCTGCAAATCACGGCGCCTTTCCAATTCTTCTTTGAGTGACTTCGTTTCTTTTCTAAATTCATTTAGAAGTATTTCCCATTGTGACGAACCAAAAGAATGAAGTAGATTCGCAAATGCTTTGCTTAAGCCATAACCGCGCGATGGATTGTTTGTCGCTTGATCTTCTGTTGAAGAAGAACTCACAACGATACCAGCTTCAACCAATAGTTTTAAGTCTTGACGTCGTATATCATCATACGAACCTGATGATATGTCTTCACCAAGATATTCATTCTCAAAAGCTATTATATCACGTGTTCTTGTAAAACCGTCTTCAAAAGAACACGCTTCCGAGAAATCTTTCTTGATTTTTCCAACAGCAAGGCATGCTTTAGCCATACGTTCTAATTTACGGTCTGTATTGTCAACTGGTATACTAATAAGCTGAAATACATCCAAAATATTGAATACCAAATTCTTTACTTTTGTTGGTGTACCAGTCTGTATTTTTATTTTCATATTGCGAATAAACTGTTTGGAATAATTCTATTTCTTATATAATCTGTTGTTTGCTGTTCCATATGATATGTAGCCTTTACTTGCAATGCTATTTTATATGCAAGTAGTGGAGGCACAGCATTTCCTATTTGATAGAACTTCTTAGTTTCTGTACCTGAAAATTCAAACCAATCAGGGAATGTCTGAAGGCGAGCAGCTTCACGGTCGGTAATACGTCTTCGTCTACCATCTGCAAGCCTTACTCGTTGCATATCACTTGTGGCTCCAGCCAAATTTCTGCATGTGATTGTGCGTGCAGGTCTGTCTGGATACAAATCTCGCGGATTGACACAATGTGATTTCTTTTCGTAAACCGCAATGTATTCGTCTTGTCGCGGTGTAAGAATTTTGCTTTTAGGGTCTGGGCTCAACATTGTATCGCCAATAGCGTCTTCTACTGTTCTTTTGTGGATTTCTATTGTCGGGAAATGGAAAGAGGCTCTATGTCCCACACATATAAGCCTTTCTCGTCTTTGAGGAACACCATAATTGACGGCATTAAGCACCTTGTAATCAATATAATACCCCAAATCACCCAGTTCTTTAACAATCAAATCCAAATACCATTTGTGTCTACCTAAGATATTGGCAACATTCTCGAATACAAACACTTTAGGTTGTATTCGGCGAACTGCATCTATAAATATAGGAAAGCCATCTCTTGCATCTTCCATACCTTTTTGGTTGCCGAATCTACTGAAAGGTTGGCATGGCGGCCCTCCTATTATTATACCTATATTATCAATATCTGGATAATTGAAGCCTACTTCCAAAAATTGATTGTAACACATTCCATTAAGATTTGCGTTATATGTGTCAACTGCTTCTTGCACCATTTCAAATCCTATAGTTTTAAAGCCTGCGGCTTCAAAACCCAAAGACAGTCCTCCGCATCCTGCAAACAAGTCTAAAACGACTGCTTTTTCTTGGATTTTTGGTTTTAGAAGTTCATCAATAAATTTACTATATTCGGTCATTGTTGCTATTACTTGTTTAGATAATACACCAGCGCGAGTTGTTCACCGTAAGGTATTCCTTATTTTTTACCAGCAATTATTTTTTGTCATTATTGCCGTGACTTTGACAATTACTTAGCACGTTCAATTCGCACTTATCTTTTCACCTTGCTAACGTCTTTAGAGTTCTTAATTGAAAATATCTCGTATTATATGCTCATTTGGATATTTTTATTAGGCTTCAAAATTAACAAATAATCACCAAACGTAGAAATCGTATTGAATAAAAACCTAATAAAAGTTGCTTCTATAAGGTTTATTAACCTTGTATCAGCATAAATGTTGAGTAATTCACGTCAACAAATGACATTAGACAGCCTTATTATTGTGATTTCTGGAAATAACGATATAGCAAGTGTTACAATGAATAAACGATAGCAGGACACGAGACGGAACTATGAAAAGCATCGTAACGACAAATGCTAATTATAAATCCCCGTCAAGTACAAAATCGACTTGGCGGGGATTAATATTTATATGCTGCAATATTATCCTAATAACGATAACTAAAATTTATATTCGAGCTTTCCGAGCGTGTCTCTCTGGGCCACTTTCTTTCCGTCAACGAGCAACGACAGTCCTTTGCCTTGATGGTAGCGGGTGCCAGTCTTGTCGTACACCACAGTTATATTATGGTTGTGGTAACGGACGTTGTCAAGACAGAAATAATCCCATTTTCCTTCCGGCACAAGCGGATTGACGATGATGCTGCCGTCAGCCTGCGGACGCAAGCCCACTATACCAGTAATCACGAGGTCGTTGAAGGTAGAGTGGTTGTAATAGCGGCTGCGCTCACGGTCGCCCATAAGCCATGCACCGTTTGTCTCATCGAGATACTCTCCGATATATGGTCTGCCGCGATGGTGCTGGCTCTCTACATACACCTCCATATCATGGAAGAACTCCTTGCTGCCAACAATAGGCTCCGGGTAGTTGTTTATATAGTTTGCCATCGCCGTGAGAGTCTGGCTTGTGGCGAAAGGCCATACGGCACCGTCCCATTCACACTTGCCAGTGCCGTGTGTGCGGAAGAGCGGCGAGCGACGCTCACAGGTGGTCAGTCCGTAAGGGGCTGAGAAGCCCTTCTCGTCGGTAACCTGCTTCCACGCCACATCATACTTTTTGTTGTCAGGCATATTGAAATACCACGGTATGAAGCCTATAGCCTCGCGCACATTTGCGAGAGTATCGGTCTGCAACGTTTCAAAGAACTCATGTTTGCCGTTCCATAGCTTGTTCTCCACCAGCTCTTTCAGTTCTGCAGCCTCCTTGTTGTATTCTGCAGCTTTAGCCTCATCGCCAGCAAGCTTGTTCATCTCGGCAAGTGCCATGGCGTTGCCATACATATAGCTGTTTATGGTAGGACGCGCAAACTTCTTCTTTCTGCCGCCACTGGCACTCTCCTCCATACCGTCGCGCACATCCTCCTGCCAGTAGAGTCCGTTGTCAAGACGGTGTGTCTTCTGCCAACGGGCATATTCCTCTTCGAGCGAAGGCTTCAGAGAGTCGACAAACGACCTGTTGCCGTTCACCTTATAAGCCTCATACACTGCGGCTGGATTCCAGGAGCTGAATTTATCCATCTTCTGCATCGCCTTGCCGTCGTTGCCATGATACCAGGTGTTGAGAATCTGGTTGATGTATGTCGTGTCGCGCAGCCATCGGGTCTCCATCACGTGGTGGCCTATGGCACAGGCAATGAGGTTGTAGCGGTCGGCATACGAACGCTGTACGAGGAATTCCGTCATGCCGTAGCCCACGGGGGTGCGCTTGATATGCTTGCGCAGAGTCCACCAGCGGTAGTAATACATCTCACGGAAATTATCCTGCGGACAGTCAAAGAGCGGCACGTTCTTGCTCATCCATTCCGCCGCCTTGCTGTTGGGGATGGCATTGGCAATGTTCTCGTCCTCCATCGTGTTGAAGTAGTCAACATAGTGTTTGTAGTCGTCGAACTTCAGCACAGCAGCCTGTCCGTCAGCATCAGCAGCGTAGGTCTTCACATTTGCGATAGAGAATGTAGCCACAGAATCCGACTCGTCGGCACGCGGCATGTCGAAATACTGGTCTGCCGGAGTCTCTTTGTTTGGCTCGGCAAAGAGCGGACCTGTGCGGAACACTACTCTTGTTATTGCCTCCACAGGAGTGTCGAACTGGCGCTGACACACCTTCTTGCCGTTGATATAATAGGTACCGGCATGCATGTCGGTAGAGAGAACAGCCTTCACACGATAGGTTTCTCCTGCCTTATAGTTCTTGAGCATGGTGCCGAAACGCGGACCTCCCTTTACCTTCATCACGCCGAGAGAGTCGAGCACTATACGGGAGCATGCCTGACCTTTGGCGTCGACAAACTCCACATCAAGCTCTCCATGACTGTTCTGTGCTGCCTGGACATCAAACTCTACGGTAAGCTCCTTTGTGGCAGGTATTATTCGTTCCACCTTGGCATAGTCGTAAGGGTCTTTGTCTGACAGTTTCAACCATTTTCCATCGAGAGCGACAGGCGCCCACTTTGGAGAATAGATGTTCCAGTCTGCCATATCAGCAAGCTTTGAATATGCGGAGAAGTCTGTATCGGCATGAGACGTTGCTGCAGTCTGTACAGGCACTGTGATGCGCGAAACCCACATATCCTCCTTATTGTTACTATAGGTGACCCACATGTTCCCGTCTGCCGGAGTGCCGTTGCCCTCCTGGATGCCACGGGTGTACTGCGGACCGTAGTTCTTGTAGTTACCACCATGGCGCTCCGGGGTTATCTCTCCGTTGACAAGATTCAGAGTGGTATATTCCAGTCCGTCGGCACTCAGCGAGATGGCAAGTGGCCAACGATATTCCGCAGGGTTGTAAACCGTGGCATAAGTTCCGTCGGAGAGTCTCTGTCCCCAAATCTTACCTGTGGATGTCACGAAGCCATGAGCACGCTTAGCCGGAGTGCGCCATGTGTTGCCGCCATCACAGCTTATGGTGGTAAGCCCGTGTTTCCAGAGTCCCACCTTCCATCCGTTTGGCAGCGTGTAGCCTGAGAATGCCTTATATGGGGTCTTCAGCGGCAGTATGTCATCGCCGCGGTCAGCCTCTTCTGCCCACTGCATGCGTGCCATCGGGTCGGCGAGCAGTTCGTCGCAAGCCTTGACAAAGGCTTTGTCTTTGGACTTCTTGTAGTACGGGAAGTCTGTGTTGCCGGCATTGAAACCGTGGTTGTAGTAGATGAAGTATACGGGTCCGAACGTGCCGTCGCTCTTTATCTCCCTCACCACTCTGCCGATACCGTTGCCGTCGGTTGGATTGTCTTTCGGTGTCATCGACACCACATAATTGCCCATAGCCAGGAGCTTGCCCGTCTTCTTCGATACATACCACCCTACCCTCTGGTGCATGATTGCCATAAGATTCTTTGCCTTCAAGCCCGGATATTTTTCAGGCTTTTCAAAGCCGTCGGGCACTTTGTATTCAGGGAACAGCTTTACGGGGTCTGTCCATGTGTATCCGTCAGTAGAGGTCTGCAGCATGGTGACTCCTGGCGGCTCGTGCTCGCTGCGTGGGTCGGTGAGATAGTGCATATAGAACTTTCCCTTCCAGTATGCAATCATCGGCTGGTGGTTGTATGTGGATCCCTTTTCGGCACGCATGGTCTGTATGCTATGCACTCCCACCACGGGGGAGAGTCCGCCGTCGTGGCGCGACGGCAGGGAGATGTCGCTGCCGGTGTAGTGAACGGCACTGCTGTTGTATTTTATAAGGTTTTCCACAAGTTCCTCCGGTGCCATGAACACGGTGCCGTGTTTATGACCGTCGGGGAAGGAAACAGATCCCGTCTGGTCCTGGAAATGTTTGAAATCCTTCGTGCGCTGTGCGCCATAGATAAACTGGCGATACCAGTCGTAATATATATACCACCATCCGTTGACGTATGCCGTAGACGGACCTTCGCTATACATCGGTGTGAATGGTTCTGAAGCCTCACTCCACGGACCGTAGGGTGTCTTTGAGAATGCCACCTTGATGTTGCGCTGCTTGCGGGTATTGTCTTTCAGCACCATCACATAGTCGTCTTTTCCCTTTTTCACCATCGTAGCGTCGATACAACTGAAACCGGGATCGATAAGGAGTCTGGTCTCAGAGAAGGTATTGAAGTCTTTTGTAGTGCAGTAGTACAGACGGTGGTTGTTCTTGTGTTCCTCTATACCGTCGGGGAATTTTCCCGGTATGCAGGATGCCCATATTATCATATACTGCTTCTTCACGTCGTCGTAGAAGAGTTCCGGCGCCCACACATTGACGGTGGTGGTATCTTTCATCACTTCGATGAAACGCTCCGGTGTCCAGTGTATCAAATCCTTCGACGATGAGTATCCGAACCCCCTGTCGCCTCTCCAGCTACAGGTCCACACGAAATGGTATGTGCCGTCGGGACCTTTAACTATCGACGGGTCACGCATCACCTTCTGCGTGCCTACCTCCGGTTTGAGGAAGGTGCCGGGAATACTGTCCCAATGTATGCCGTCGCGACTATAGATAAAGCGCAGTCCTTCGTCGGCGGGTTCATGAAACGAGGTCGAAACGAAAATGTCCGTCGCCATACCTGCCCTTGGGACAAGCATCATGGCAGCGGCTGCTGAAAATAGTAGTTTCTTCATTTAGTGTAATGTGGTTTCTTATTTCCTGATTCTTAAAGTGGGCATATACAGGAGATTGCCCTCTTTATTAACAAAGACGTCGGCACAGGGCGTTTTGTAACCATCATGCCAACGGTAATCACCATTGACATGGATAATGCCTTGAAGCCAAATACCATCTACGCACGATGCAAAGCTACAAAAAAACGGCACATAAAGCGACACTAAGGACACGATATTGCGGCTATTCTATTTTATTTTCCTATCTTTGCATAAGATAAGCTGCACCTCAGCATAAGAAATAAATACATTTATTTCATTATGCATTCGGTTTGCGTTATCTTTGCGGAAGAAATAGAAAGGATATTGGAAATATGACAAGACTATATCTCACAAGGCATGGCGAAACCTACGACAACGCCAACAAGATAATGCAGGGACAGACACCGGGCAGACTCAACGACCACGGTATAGAACAGGCGAAGGAAGTGGCAAAGGAACTGGCTGAGGAACATTTCGACGCTTTCGTGTCGAGCGATCTGAAGAGGTCTATAGACACCTGCCGGATTATCGCCGAACCGCATCATGCGGATGTGCGCACCACTCCACTGCTGAGAGAACGCGACTGGGGAAGCTTCACCGGACGATATATCCCAGACCTGAAAGACGAAGTGTGGCCTGACGATGTGGAATCTCTCGACATGCTGAAGGCGAGGGCACGGGATTTTCTTGAGTTCATAAAGAGGGAATATCCCGGACAGACTGTTCTTGCCGTGGGACATGGAATAATAAACAAGGCTATACAGGCAGTTTATTACAACAAGGAAATGAAGGATGTACAGAAGATGACAAATGCGGAAGTCAGAGTGTTGGACTTATGATTATCTGCAAGCACCCAACACAACTGCCATTCCAAAACCATGGAATGGTATACTTGAAGCCAAACGCCGTCAAGCGTTAGACTTCATTGAACGGGTCTCCTGTTTCAGACACGAAACTGATCGGTATTCTACTTTATGCAGAAGAATACGGAAACCGAGATGCTGATTATAACTAATACTGATACTATCATAATTGTGGGGATATTTTTTATCGCTACAAAGATAAAAAAAATATTCCGAAACCTTATCATGAGGCATCGGAATATTATATCTTTTTTAACTATGAGAACACAAATTTTATTTATGCTTTTTCAACTCTATGACTACTATCTCGCCAGGACATCCAAGTCTGAATGGGACGAAGCCTCCCACACCGCAGCTCACGTTGATGGCACGTCTGCCCTCGGTGTAGAACCCTCCCCACTCGTCATACTTCAGTGAGGCTGGCGACCATCCAAAGAACTTCATCTGTCCTGCATGTGTATGTCCGCTGAGCGTCAGCTGCGAAGTGGAATGCGGCAGTATGTCGGTGCGCCAGCTTGTCGGATCATGCTGAAGCATAAGTATGAACGCACCTTTCTGATTGACGCCATGGAGGGTCTTCTTCAAGTTGCCGAAACTCGGCACTCTCGGGCTCTCGCCCTCAAACTCCATTCCTGCCACAACGATAGAGTCGTTGCCGCGACGTATCACACAGTTGTCGTTGAGCAACAGTTTCCAGCCCATCCTGCGCTGCACGTCTATCATTTCCTGACAGTTATGACGTCGCTCTGCTTCGGTCGCCTTTATATAATAGGCATAGTCGTGGTTGCCAAGCACGGAGAACACGCCGTCTTTCGCCTTAAGCGAAGCGAGGGTCTTCTCGTGTTGATAGAGTTCTGAAGGACGCATATTCTGCAAGTCGCCGGTAAAGGCTATCATGTCTGCCTTCTGACTGTTGATGCTGTCTGCCACTACTTTCAGCATGAAAGCCCTCTGTCCTGTATATGTACCCACGTGGGCATCGCTGAACTGCACGATACGGTAGCCATCGAAAGCCTCTGGCAGATCTGCCGACTCGAAGGTGACATGGCGCACCGTCACTTTGTTGAATCCCTTGGTGAAACCATATACGCAAACGACAGCCAAGAGCCCCCCTGCCAGAATTCCTGCATAGTTGCCCCAGTTTGTCTTTGTCTTGTGATAAACACAGTGTCCCCATCCCAGGATGGAGCAGACTGTGAAGACGAACTTCGGCACTGCCCACACTCCGAGGAGCAGAAGATAGAAATTGAGACAATCCATGTCTGCCGGAGCGAAATCCGGCAGTAATGCCATCACCACGCTATATGCCACCATCGCCATGCTCTGTGCCGCCCAAGCCGTAATGGCTGCTATCTTGTTGCGTTTCATATGGCGAAGGAAATGCAGATATACGTAAGCGTCGGATACCAGCAGGAGCAGCAATATGGGGATCAGTATTTTTACTATCATTATTCTATTTCGTTAAGAGATGGAGGTTTACAATCATTATTCTATTTCGCTATGAGATGGAAGAATGGTCGAACTCCACCTGTTCGCCATGCACCGAAGCGTCGAACTTGCCATTATTATATATATGGTGACCGTTGCAGAAGGTATGTTCCACCTTCCATCCGAAGGTCTTGCCCTCCAGCGGACTCCACTTGCACTTGCTCTGTATGTCTTCGCTTGTCAACGTCCATTCCACACCTGGACGCACCACAACGATGTCTGCCTTGTAGCCCGGACGCAGGAATCCGCGGTCTTTCACTCCGAAGAGCTTTGCCGGATTGTGGCTCATCAGTTCTGCCACTCTCTCCACCGTCAGCACACCTTGGTCTACGAGTGAGAGCATCGTAACGAGCGAGAACTGAAGCATCGGCATTCCCGACATGGCTTTCTGGCAACCTCCCTGTTTCTCTTCCAGCAGATGTGGAGCATGGTCTGTTCCCACCACAGCGATACGTCCGTCTGTGAGAGCGGCACGCAGGGCATCGCGGTCGGCGGCGGTTTTCACTGACGGATTGCATTTTATCCTTGCTCCAAGAGTCTTGTAGTCGGCATCGGAAAATACAAGGTGTGCCACTACTGCCTCTGCCGTAATCTTGGGGAATCCGTCGCTGCCCGCAGCGGCAAGCACTTCCTTCTCTGAATATTTCTCAAAGAGCTCCAGCTCCTTCTCCGTGGTGAGATGTGCCACATGGAGTCGCGCTCCGCTCTCCTTTGCCAGTTTCACGGCGAGTTCTGTGGATTGCCAGCATGCCTCAACGGATCTTATCTCCGGATGGTGGCAGATGTCGGGGTCTTCGCCCCATTTCTTCTTTGCCTCAGCCATGTTCCGGTTGATGATGTCGGTGTCTTCACAATGTGTCATTATCGGCAGTTTCACCTTGGTGAATATCTGCCGCAACGCCTCCTCACGGTCAACAAGCATGTTTCCCGTTGACGATCCCATGAAGAGTTTCACTCCCGGCACCTTCTTTGCATCCACTTTCAGCAGTTGGTCGATATTGTCGTTTGTAGCTCCTATGAAGAAGGAGTAGTTCACGTGGCTCTTCTGCCTGGCCATATCGAGTTTGTCTTCAAGGTCGGCAAGTGTGGTGGTCTGCGGTTTGGTGTTCGGCATGTCGAAATATGTCGTCACTCCTCCGTATGCCGCTGCCCTGCTCTCCGTCTGCATGTCAGCCTTGTGTGTCAGTCCCGGGTCACGGAAATGCACATGGTCGTCTATAACTCCCGGCAATACGAAACACCCCGTGGCATCTACTGTTTCGTCGTAGTTGTCCCGGGGTGTTCCGCCATTGCTCAGTATGCTTACTATCCGGTCGTCTTCAATCAGGATGTCTGCCTTGATTGCCATTCCCTCGTTCACGACCGTAGCTCCTGTAATCAATGTCTTCATTATTCAAGTAAGGTATAAAAGTTTACGGCCTGTCCTGAAATATCTTTACCTTCAGGACCAGCCTTGGCTTATGGGGTTATTCAGCAGGCTGTGCCAACTGGTTTGGCGTAGGTCCGTCCATCGGCTGCTGTGGAGCATCGGTGGGTTGTGGTGCTGCCACCGGCTGCGGAGCCGGTCCGTCTGGCGTTGCCATGCCGTTCAATATTTCCTGGTTCTGCTGTGCCTTCTGATAGTAGTCCCTCACGTAGGCATCGTTCTTGAAGTGGTCCGTAGCCTTGCTCATGATGTCTTCTATCCATGGCGAGAGTTCCGGTATCGGGTATCCCATTGTCATCATGAAGAACACTCCAGGACCGAGCACGTTGTCGAAGTTGTCGCAGATGAATGAGGTAATGAGTTTGTCCTCCTTCTGGGTGATCTGCTGCGCCTCGATTGCGAGTTTCTGGTTTATGGTATACTCATCCTCACCGTTCATTATCGCCTGGCTCTGCTTGTGTGCCAGATCGTTCATCTGCATCTCGAGCTGGTTGTATTTCTCAATGAATTCAGAGAGCTTGTCGTTGAGCGGTGTGCCGCTCACCTTCTGCGATCCGTTGTCAATCTTCACGTTGATGCTTCCTGACTCCAGGACAACAGGCATTATGTTCTCGTCGTCCATGAAGAGTGTCACCATCCTTACGGAGTCGAGTCTTCCACTGAAGCCGAACTGTCCGTGAACGACGTCGCAAGAATCGATGTTCTTCAGGTCGCTGTCATGATATTGCTTCAGGTATAGCATCTTGCCGTCGAGCATCGACACGTTGGATGTGCCCTTGATATCGTATGTTCCGGCACAGGATGTGAGTATCATTGCCACGGCAACGATGAGAGAGTAAAATATCTTATTCATATCTGTTTTTGAAATTCCATACAAATGTAAGTCGTATTACGGATGTATGGAAATATGTTTATTCTATTTAAAACAAGGTTCCCTGTTTTTAGCTTTTTTTAGTCTTTACGACACAGCATTCGCGCGTTTGTCATTTCCACGCCAACGCTGCAAGTCCATGCCGCTTATGCCTCACGCTGCTTGTTCTTCTGGAGCTCAGATGAGACGCGGTGTGTGGAATAGAGCTGGAGCACGGCAGCCACGAGCAGGGTCACCACCCAGTTGTTGTGGATGTACTTCACGTATGAGGTGTATCCGTTGATTGTCTTTGCAAACAGGGGGAATACCACGTGATATGCGTTCTCCACCATCAGCAGCGCTGAGATGATGAAGAATGCGGCTCCGGTGAGCATGATTCTTCTCAGTCGGCGCATGGTGACGTCGGTGCCTGTGTATTTCTGCATATATTGCATGGCGGCGAACATCAGTGTGCCTGGAGTGAAGATACAGGGTGCTACGGTCTGCTCTCCAAAAACATAGAGAGCTGCTCCCGCCACCATCAAGCATGCTCCTATGAGCATAATGGCGCTTTGCGTTCTATTCAGCTGTTTCATTCTTGCTTGTTTCTTGTTTCTCGTCGTCGCTCAACACGAAGATATCCTCGTCGTCGGCCTTCATCATATAGTTCTCGCGTGCAATCTTGGTGATAGCCCTGGGATTGCGGCGAAGTTCCTTCAGTTTCTGGTCGTCGCGCTCATACTGACTGTTGTATTCATCGATCTGTTCCTCCAGGTCGCTTATCTGCATGTCATATTTCATGCGGGTCAGGAAGCTGTTCTCGTCGAGCACGGCAACGATGAGCACACCAATTATCGTTGTTATCCAATAAATGTTGTGCGACATAAATCTCCACAGAGGGTTGATGCGACTCATTGTCTTTGTTTTATTTTATAGAATTAGTGTATCATTATTTTCGTGCAAAGATAGCTCAATTGAACGAAATTACATTATCTTTGCAAGAAAATAAGCGAAATCTTATATTTATTTATGGAAGAATACATTGTTTCGGCACGAAAATACCGTCCCATGTCGTTCGACTCCGTCGTGGGACAGTCGGCTCTCACCACAACTCTGAAAAATGCGGTGAGAAGCGGAAAACTCGCTCATGCCTACCTGTTCTGCGGACCGAGGGGTGTGGGAAAGACCACTTGCGCCCGCATCTTCGCCAAGGCGATTAACTGCCAGCACCCCACTGCCGACGGTGAGGCGTGCAACGAATGCGAGAGCTGCAAGGCTTTCAATGAGCAGCGTTCTTACAACATCTTCGAGCTTGATGCGGCAAGCAACAACTCGGTGGACAACATCAAGGCGCTGATGGACCAGACTCGCATCCCGCCGCAGGTGGGACGCTACAAGGTGTTCATCATCGACGAGGTGCACATGCTTTCAACACAGGCTTTCAACGCATTTCTGAAGACTCTCGAAGAGCCGCCGGCACACGTCATCTTCATCCTCGCGACAACGGAGAAGCACAAGATTCTGCCCACCATTCTGTCGCGCTGCCAGATTTACGACTTCGAGCGCATGACGGTGCCGGGCATCGTGAACCATCTGAAGATGGTGGCTGAGAAGGAGGGGATAAAATATGAGGAGGAAGCTCTCAACGTGATAGCTGAAAAGGCTGACGGCGGAATGAGAGACGCACTCTCGGTGTTCGACCAGGCAGCAAGCTTCTGTCAGGGCGACATCACTTACGCCAAGGTAATAGAAGACCTCAACGTGCTCGACTCTGACAATTATTTCCGCATCATTGACTTGTGTATGGAGAACAAGGCTGCTGAAGTGATGGTGTTGCTCAACAACGTCATCGCCAAAGGCTTCGACGGTGGCAACATCATCGGCGGACTGGCGAGCCACGTGCGCAACGTGCTGATGGCGAAGGACACGCAGACATTGCCGCTGCTGCAGACGAGCGAGGCGCAGGCTCAGAAATACAAGGAACAGGCACAGAAATGTCCTACCAAGTTTTTGTATTCGGCACTGAAGATTCTCAACGAATGCGACATAAACTATCGCCAGAGCAGCAACAAGCGACTGCTCGTGGAGATAACGCTCATCCGTGTGGCACAGATAACACAGCCCGACGAAGACGGCGTCGCGGGGCGCAGCCCCAAAAGACTGAAAAGCCTGTTCAAGAAACTCATAGCCTCGGCGCAGCGCCACACGGCAGTCCAGCAGGTGGCTGCCGCTGCGTCGCAAGCACAGCCTGGTGAGAACAAAGCTGTGCAGGGAGTGGCTATGCCCTCACCAGACAATGCTCCGTCAGCATCTTTGCAAGCCACGGCAACGCCGGGCAACGCCTCTACGGCATCTGCCACACAGTCGGCCACACAGCCTCAACGCGGACCGGCACTGAAATTAGGGTCGATAGGAAAGTCTTTCGGCAATCTGATGAAAGGACCGGAAAAGCCTACATACGAAATGGAACCGGAGCAGAAGGCTACCACCGGACTGCACGAAACTTTCGACGACGACATGCTCTTGCAGCAATGGCTGCTGATGTGCAACCGTATGCCTCCCAACATGCTGGGCACGTCGAAGCGAATGAAGAACCTCACGCCTGTCATCACGGAGTTTCCCAAGGTGGAAGTGGTGATAGACAACAAGATGCTGCTGGAGGACGTGCAGAAAATAAAGAACCGCGTTCGCAACACTCTCGTGCAGAAGCTCCGCAACGACGATATAGAACTGTCGCTGCGCCTGGCACGTCCCGAGGAGATAAAGCGTATTCTCTCTCCAAAGGAGTTTTACCTGAAGCTCTGCAAGGAAAATGACGCCGTCGGAAAACTCGGCGAACTGCTCAATCTGGAGTTCGCCTGAGCATATCCGTCGCATAGGTTCACCATTCATTTCCGGCTGCAGCCCCAATCGGTCAGAATAATATCAATTTGTCAATCACAGTATTCCATTATCTGCATCACTCAGATTTATTCTCTTTTCTGCCGAATCATGCTTGCTGCCTCTGCTCAGTCGCCAAGACACATTCAGAGACACCTGATTGCCGCTGCTCTTTGAATAGCCTACTGTATGCTTATAGAGATTGCGGTTGAGCAACTCGTTTTCGTATGCCTTGTAGTTGTTGTTCAAGGGATTTGCCCACGACAACGAGAATTGCCAGTCGCGCCATGTATATGATGCTTTCAGAACCGAATAGGCAGCGTTGTAGCCTTTCGACTCGCCCTCCAGGAAGCGGTTGCCGTTATCTGCATATCCCTGCAAAGTGATGTTGCCGAGGTAAGCCGTGATGCTGCAAACATAAAACCACGAGGTGTAGCAATGTGTATAGTCGTTGCCGAAATTGAAGCATCTGTACACACCTCCATTGGCGGCAATCTGTAGCTTTTCGGGTAATATCCAATAGCCTGCGTATGCCATGACATTCAATACGTCTATCTCCTTCTGGTTTTTCTGGGTATATATGAATTGGTTGTCGGCTGTGCGTTCATAATGTGCCATATTCGGTTTGAGGCATTGCTTGTAGTAGCCTTCTACAAAGGTTTGCAAGCGGTTTGTGTTATACGAGAACTGCAACCGGTGGTCCATATCGTGTGATGGTTTCAAGCCGGGATTGCCTGCTGTCCATTCCATGCTGTTGGTGCGGACCGCAACATCGCTCGTCATGGCGATGCGAGACACTTTGTCTTGCATCTGACAGGTATAACCCAACTGCATGCTGTTATTGATATCATAAGTCAGCGACACCTTGGGATGGAATGTCCGGAAGTCATATCTATGACCGTTCTGAGTGTAATGGATATAGCTTGCTCCTGCTCCCAACGTGTAGCGCAATTTCCACAACGTCCCCTTGATTTCAGCAAAGGCATACAAGCGGTTGTTGCTTGTCTTGGTCAAAGAGGAAGCGTCGCCGGAATAGTCGTTCTTGATGTGTTTGTAACTATAGTTCCCTCCCGCCGAGAGCGTGAAGGGTTTCAGTCTGTTCTCATAAATTATTTCAGCGAGCAGAGAAGCTGTCTGGCCATCCACATCATACTGGTATGGATTCCCCTCATCATAATAATTGCTGGTCTGAGTGGAGATATAGGTACCCACGACATTGGCGGTAACTGACTGTCGTGGAGTGATCTGACGGAAGAAGTAGATATCCAATACCGGCGAATAGCTTTTGTCTGCATCCCGGCTCGTGGCTCTATATCGGCGGGCGCCATCTGCTATTTCCTTTATATTATAGTCGTCTGGGGCATTGTTGAACGTTCCGCTCAATGATGTCTGAAAGACGGTGGCAGTTGTGTCTGCCCAGTTATAGGTCAGTTTTGCATCATGGGCTATGGATTTACGAAGCGTCTCTACATCGTTTCGTTCGACTGTATAGATACTGCCGTCTGTCAAGGTGTATTCTGCCAGTTGACTGCTCTTTGAGCCTTTGGATTTATATCCGCTCACATCGTACGAAAGAGACCATTCACTCCTACCCTTGTTCCATTTCCCATAAACCATGCCATCGCCCTGCAATGTGGTTAGTGCCGCGCTCTGGTCTGTGCCAACAGTATAGCCGCTCTCGGCCCTGCGTGTAACGATGTCTATCACATAGGCTATGCCGTCGCCATAACGTACGCCAGGATTGTTTATGAAGTTTATTTTTGCTATATTCTTGGGATTGAGAGCCAGCATCTCCTGTTTGCCCGCTATGATGCCATTGACCCGGAGTTGTACTCCTCCCCTATTGTCGATGGCTGTGACTGTGTGGTTGATGTTGTCGATGCGCAGATTGGCAAGTGTGAGTTTCTCAAGTATGCTGTAGCCATTGTTTGACGCCTGCTTCTGGGCATCCGTCGGATAGATCATCATACCGTCTGACTTGTTCACCACCTTGGCTGCCTTCACCGTAACCTCACCGAGTGTGATGTCTTTCTCCACATCCTGGGCATAAACGCAGTATGCGGAAGAGAGAATAATGGAAAGTGTAATCAATCGTTTCATTTTGCACCATTTTTCATCCAACGGCCTTATGACCGTTTGTGGGTTAAACTTGGCGCAAATATATACTCTCCTTAAAAGAATGCCAATTTATCTGCCTGACATTTCCCTGACAATTGTCTGACAATGACCTATCTATCTGTGTTTCAGACTATAGCTTTTGCCTCTGTCTGATTCGATTTTCAAATCGCTGTTAGTTTCTATGATTGGTTTTATGCGTCTTATCAGCGTATATAGCGTATCGCTGGCATCTGGCTTCTTGGGCCATAACCGGTCGCAGATTTCCTGTTTGCTTAGTGTATGGGCGTCTGCTGTCATAAACATTTCGAGCAGGGAATGCTGCATGGGTGTAAGATGAATCTGCTCGCCGGAAAGCGTCATAAACTTATCATTATTCAACACAATACCTCCATACGACAAACCTTTCAGTATCAGTTCTGGCCTGTTCCTTTTCACATACCACAAGCTCCCTATCAGCCACAGCATTCCAACGAACAAAAGAGAGCCGGAAGCCTTCTGGTCGGACAACATGAATGTAGTGGCAAAGCTACAGTTAGCCTCAGCCACAAGCTTAGTCTCCAAGCGTCCATCCCTACGCACCGTGCGCATGGCGATACCTGCCGTGTCTTTCAGTTCGGCAATGGTCAGGAAATTGCGATAGCAACGAATAGTATCTGTAGTGACCACATTGTCAGGCATCTTCGCAAGTACTTGCTCCAATGCCCGATTAACGTCCTGCGCTATAATGCTTTTAGTTCTGTGATAGCTGTTAACGCCTGTACACAATGCACAAAGCAAGAGAAAGCAGAAACCGATGTATGGAAGTATCTTCATAATTTTCTCATTTTATTATATATTGCAAATTTACAAATAATAAACGATATAATAAAGCTTTTGCATCACACATGCGGCAACTCCACAAAAAAATATAACCAATCACCTAAAAAATAGCATATATAACTATGACATTTCAAAAAAAAAAGCATAACTTCGCAATCGACAATATATTATCAATAAACTATTGATTATGCAAGAAACAAATAATATATTAGCAATATTGGACAACTATCTACACGACAATCCTGACG
>CAVBFA010000049.1:0-19147 GCA_963594595.1 Oscillibacter sp.
CGTTCTTCTTTGTCACGCCACCGTAAGGCACCGGTCTTCCGGCTTCAATCTCGTTGATGAGTCCCTGTTCATAAAGGTTTACTGCCGTGTAGTCGCGCTGCACGTAGCGAGCCCCCGGGTCGTAGTTGAAGTACCTGACAAGTGTCGGCACCACGTCCACGTCCGTGGCTCCAGTTCCCGAAGGAGTGTAGTCGCTATGCAGGGCCACTCCTACGTTATACATCAGTTTTGCAACCTCTGCCTTCTGCTCGTCGGTAGCCGTTACTCCAGTGTATGTCGGCAACATCAGATCCCAGTCGTAGGTGGCGTTAATGTCTGCCGTTATGTCCTGTGTCAAGGTGTTGGTAGTATATGATATGCTGCCTTTGCTCTCTGCCGGCCATTTGTGATAGCGCATCACCTGGGCGAGAGCCGTTGCCACACAACCCGTTGGAGCCGTTCCGCTCACTGTCTCCTCCTCGTAATCGTCGTAATACGACATATACGGACAGTTGGCATTGTATGGACTCTCCTGGTCCCATGCTATCTCGCCGAGCAACGGTGCCACGACATTCACGTTTTTCTTCGGCGCCGTCAGCCTTGCCTTCGGGTTTTCTTGCAGATAGCGCATCTGCTGTTCGTATTGCTGAATCCACCATCGCATGTTTTCCGGAATATTGTTGATGTCGAAGGAGCCTGTATCAGTATATCCCAATATCTGTGGAGCTCGGTCGTCTCCTGCAACGACAACGAAACCGTTTGCCGTACCACGGTCGAAAGCATAGAGCAGATTGTTGCCGGCTTTCTTGCCGTGCGACTTATACACAAGTTTCATCTTTGCATTTGCAGGTGCCTTGCGCATCTTGTTTTTCACTACAGCCTCTGAACAGAACTTCTTGGCTATGCTTTGAGCCTGTGCCACATCAATCGGATTTGCCGAAACAGTCATCGTGCCTATCAGCAGCGACGCCCATAAAAGATGTATTCCATTTTTCATAATACAATGGTGTTAGTTAATATTCTAATTTGTGTTTTGGATGTGGGCAAAGATATTAAAATGAAAGAAAAACAAGGTAGCAAAAAGACTTTTAGTCGTTCTAAAACATGAATAAGAACAAAATAAGGCATAAAAACTTGCGTTTTGAATGTTTTATGCAAGTTTTTATGCCTTATCTGTTACGTTATGTAATTACTATTTCTTTGCCATCTTCTGGAAGTCGGAGGGCGAGATACCTGTTATTTTCTTGAACGTAACGGCGAAATTCGACCTTGACTTGAAGCCCAATCCTGTTGATATTGCCTCTATCGTGAGGTTGCCGTATTGCTCCGGATCGCCAAGTCTGCGACAAGCCTCCTTCACCCTTGCCTCGTTTACGAGCAGACGGAAATTCTTTTGATATCTGTCGTTGATGACCTGCGACACATATTTGTAATTCGATCCGATGTGTTCGGCAAGCTGTTGGAGAGAGAAATCCGGCGAACAGATGAGCGAGTTGTCGAGCAAAGCCCGGTCTATCTTGTCGCAAAGTTCGCCAATGCGGTCTTCGTCAAGGGTTGATGCCTTTCTCTCCTTTGACTTTTCTGCCTTGGCGAGAGCCAGATTCTTTTCATACAGAATCTTTATGTAAGCCCTTTGCCTGAAGAATCCTCTGATGATAAGCGCCAATGCCACAGCGATAACGACACAGAATATGATAACGGCGACAAGGGTTATCCACAGGTTCCGTCGCTTGGCGTTCAGTTGTTCCATCTGTTCGTTCACGCTGTTTATCTCGTTCACGAAATGGGAGCGTTCCATTTTCTCAACGTTGCTGCGGTGGAAAAGGTTGTCTTTCTCCTTCAGATACAGATAGTCGTATTGCCTTGCCTTCTCCTTGTCGCCCATCTGCTGATACAGCTCATTGTAAGCCTCATAGAGGTTCACCATCTCGTCGTCCATCTCCTTCTCCCGGATAAAGTCGGCTATTTGGCCATAAGTAGTCTCCGCCATCTTGAAATCGCCCTTTCCGGCAAAAGCCTTAGCAATTTTCCAGCGTGCACTAAGCTCACACTCCATGCCGATGTCGGGAATGTCAGCCGCTAAGACTTTCATCTGAAAGGCTTGATACAGGGCATTGCCGTAATCTCCTTTGCAATATGCCTTTTGATACAAGAGCAATGTCATGGCATACTTTCCCATCGGGGTTGGGTGTCTGGAGAAAATCGACTTGAATATCCTTATCTCCTCCTGGATGTCGTGCAAGGTATTGTCCTCAGCCACCATGTTCAGCAGGTTGGTGAAACAAGTGAATGCCACGTTCCACTCCTTCTCCTTAGTGGCACTCTTGAATGCAAGCTGCATATTCTTCAGGGCATCGTGCTTGGGGTCGCTGATACCGAAAACCGACTTGCGGTTCTCGTAAACGGCGGCAAGGTTGAGGTAAACGTACGGCAGATTGTCGCTGAAGCGATTTTCCTGCGACAGTTTCAGCGACTGCGTAAGATACGAGTAGGCTTTCTCGTAATCCAGATAATGCCCGGCAAAGAGAAATCCCATGTTGTTCAGAGCCTTGGCATACAGGTATAGATCATGCCGCGATGCCTTTCCGCTCTTGTATCTCGATGTTACGATGGTGTAGCAGATAAGTGCCGAATCCGACTTGTCGCCGCTGATAAGGTATTCCCTGCCACGGGTCATCAGCGAGTCGGTAGAGAGTTTTGCCCACCACTCGTATTCCGACAGACTGAAGGAAGCCGATGCCCCTTTTCCTGTGGTGGCAAAGAACGAAAGAAATATTATTATCAGATGTATATATCTTAGCATCTATGAAATCTGTTTATAGTGTCATAAGTAATGCAAATTTACATCATTATCCTTTAAACACCAAGAAATACAGCTTTTTTACTATAAAAAAACTGAGCAGGATTACATAATGAAAACCCTAAAAAAGGTAGGTATAAAAGGAGAAATGATGTTCGACAGTTACGAGTAAACAATATTTGTATATTTGTGTCACCTAATATTGTGTGACACGATAACGAAGTCAAGGGCTAATCACTCATTTTATCTACCTGTTGGCGGAATTAGTTTAGTGCATATTTAACCCCAATATTTGCCTGAGAGAATATGATGTCGGGCAAACAACCGACATCAAACCGACATGATGCCGACATCAAATCAACAACAGAAAGAAGTATTAACAGCGTTGTTGACAGGGGAAAGACACATACAAGAGTTGATGAACGTATGTGGTTATAAGGATAGGGATAGTTTCCGAAAGTCTGTTCTAAATGTTATGATCGAAAAAGAATGGGTAACGATGACTTTACCAGACAAGCCAAAGAGCAAGTCTCAAAGATACGTCATAACAGAAAAAGACAAAAAAGAAATTTGAATCAATATAAAATGCATCGCTTTGAGAAATAAGCATTATCTTTGCATAAGATAAGCTACACCTCAGCATAAGATAAGCTGCGGCTCAAAAGAATAAAAGAACAAGATGGAACAGGAAAACAAATTATTCCAGGAAGTGAATGAAGGCTACACCATGCATGACGCCATAGAAGAGGCTAAGCGCTGTCTGAACTGCAAGGTGCCACAATGCAAAAAGGGATGCCCCATAAGTCACGACATACCAAACTGGATTCATGAACTGTCGATGGGTAACCTCGGCAACGCCATGGACATAATAAACAGCAAGAGTAACCTGCCTGCCGTATGTGGACGTGTGTGCCCCCACGAGAAACAATGCGAGGGACACTGCGTGCTCAACAAGAAGGGCAAGGGAATACGCGTGGGAAAACTGGAGAGATTCATCGCCGACTTCGACGGAGACATGGGACTCATCAGAGAGAAACTGCTGCCCAAGACTCGCGGAAAGGTGGCGGTAATCGGTTCGGGACCTGCCGGACTGACTATCGCCGGCGACCTGGCGAGACAGGGATTCAACGTGGAGATATTCGAGATGGAGCCGGAACCGGGAGGAGTGCTGATGTTCGGAATTCCGGAATACAGACTGCCAAAGGATATCGTGCGCCGGGAGATAAAGAAGACTGAAGAACTCGGAGTGGTGTTCCACTGCAATACCACCGTGGGAAAAGACGGCCTCAACGTGGACAAGCTGTTCGAGATGGGATTCGACGCCATATTCATGGGAACAGGAACGGGCAAGCCCAAGAAACTGGAAATACCGGGATGCGACCTTGAGGGCGTGCGCCAGGCTATATGGTTCCTGCGCCGCGTGAGCCTCTACAACGAGGGCAACCTGAGCCGCGACGAAGTGGTGGTGAGAGAAGGCAACAAGGTGTTCGTGATCGGATGTGGAAACACGGCGATGGATGCCGCCAGAACGGCAGTGCGCATGGGAGCAAGCGACGTGCAGGTGGTTTACCACCGCACCATAAACGACATGAGCGCCCTGAGGTCGGAATACGACGAGGCCGTGGAAGAGGGCGTGAAATTCAACTGGGATTCGAGCATCGTGGAGATTCACGACGACAACGGCACACTGAACGAAGTGGTGATAGAGACCAAGGCCGGCGAGCGCCGCACAGAGAAGGCAGACCTCGTGATAATGGCAGTGGGCTCGGCACCGGCAAGCCGCATCGTGTCTACGACGACCGGCATCGACGTGGACGACCGCGGATATGTGCTCACCCGGGAGAAGCCATACGGAATGACGACCCGCAAGGGCGTGTTTGCCGGCGGCGACGTGGTGAACCGTCCGTCTACCGTAGTGCTCGCCATGCACGATGCCAAACAGGTGGCAGAGGGCATAGCACAGTATGTAGACGCCATAAAGCTGCTTGAAGCCATCAACATGGATGACGAACTGAAGAAGAACGACGACAATAAATAAAAACGGCAATACGGCTCCACAATGATCTCAGAAACCAATGCGGAACATTGCGGAGCCGTTTCCTTTATACCGGACCGGTCGTCAGAAACAGTATGCCATGACCGGTTGCGGTAAGAAAAATCCAAGCAAGTCCAATGACCGATTGGGGAATATAAGAAAACAAACTATCAATAAAACAAAACTACAAAAAGATGAACAAATCCATTATCTCACGCTTCCTTATTGCCACGATGATGACAATGGGCACTGTCTCGGCAAATGCCGATTGGACAGACAACATGTCGGCTTACGACCAGAATGCCCCATTGGGATGGGCTACTGTCGGCGGTAATGTAACCGGCGGAGAAGGCGGAACGAAAGTGACGGTGAGAACCAAGTCTGAACTGCTGAACGCCATGAAGGGTACCGACAAGAAGATTATATATGTAGAGGGCGAAATAGAGTTCTCCGGACTGAACAGTGTGAAGAGCGCACAGAACAAGACAGTCATCGGAATGAAAGGTTCGGCTCTCGTAAATACCAAACATTCGTCGAAAGGAAGCGAGACAGGCATCCTGCAACTCTCGTCATGCAAGAACATCATCTTGCGCAACCTCACCTTCAAGAGCGCCGGAGCCTACGACATCGACGGCAACGACAACCTCACCATTGCCGGTTCCACATATATCTGGGTGGACCACTGTGACTTCCAGGATGGCGTGGACGGCAACTTCGACTGTGTGAACGGTTCCGACAACATCTGCGTAACATGGTGTCGCTTCCGCTATTTCATTGAGCCATGGGCTGGAGGCAGCGGCGGAGCAGACGACCACCGCAACAGCGACCTCTGGGGAAACAGCGACAGCCGCTCTGAAGACAACGGACACCTGCGCACCACATTCGCCAACTGCTGGTGGGACGAGGGATGCTCGGAGCGCATGCCGAGAGTGAGATACGGACAGGTGCACATACAGAACTGCCTCTACTCAAGCTCCAATGCCCACTACTGCATCGGCTATGGCTACAAGTCTAACCTGTATGTAGAGAACAACGCTTTCATAAGCACCGCCGCCAAAAAGACGCCATGGAAGAACTATGCCACAAAAAGCGGCAAGAAAGACTATAACATCACCACAGTGGGAAACCTGAACGCAGAGGATTTCCAGAGCAAGTCGGGCAGTGCTGAATATTTCATCCCGTCAGACCACTATACGCTGAAGGCATACGACAGCAGTCTGGTGCAGGAAGTAGTGGCAAACGAGGAGAATGGTGCCGGCGCCACTCTCGACATTACATCAATGACCGACGGCATTGATGCTGTGGAAACCGCAAACAGCGAACTGCCGGCAAGCATCACATACTATAATATGAACGGTATGGAAATCAGCTCTCCCCAGCCCGGCATCAACATCGTGAAGATACAGTATGCCAACGGAAGGACTGTGAACAGGAAGATAAGAAAATAACGAACCACATATTATCCAAGACAAAAAGACTGGAGATTATGCCAATTGATTATGACATAATCTCCAGTCTTTTTATTCAAGCCCGATCGGTCATCAGGCAGTTTTCATGTAATATATTAAAACCCCGATCGGTCATCAGAACCGTTTTCATGTAATATTTCAAACAGCCCGTCGGGGCTTATTCCTTCTTGTCGTTGAGTTTCTCCATGATCTGTGCCTCGAGTTCATCACACAGTTCCGGATTATCTCTGAGCAGAGCCTTGCTGGCATCGCGACCCTGAGCCAGACGGCTGCCATTGTATGAGAACCAAGAGCCGCTCTTCTGTATGATGCCGTATTCCACACCGAGGTCGAGAATCTCGCCGACCTTAGAGATGCCCTCACCAAACATTATCTCAAACTCAGCCTTGCGGAATGGAGGAGCCACCTTGTTCTTCACCACCTTCACACGGGTCATGTTTCCGATAACCTGGTCACCGTCCTTGATTGCCGTGACGCGACGGATGTCGAGGCGCACGCTGGCATAGAACTTCAGGGCGTTACCACCGGTAGTAGTCTCAGGGTTGCCGAACATCACGCCGATCTTCTCTCTCAACTGGTTGATGAAGATACAGGTTGTGTTTGTCTTGCTGATGGTAGAGGTGAGCTTTCTGAGAGCCTGGCTCATCAGTCGAGCCTGCAGACCCACGTTGTTGTCGCCCATATCGCCCTCAATCTCCTTCTTTGGAGTCAGGGCAGCCACGGAGTCAACCACGAGGATGTCGATTGCAGAAGAACGGATAAGCTGGTCGGCAATCTCAAGAGCCTGCTCGCCATTGTCGGGCTGCGAAATCCACAGGTTGTCGATGTCCACACCGAGTTTCTCGGCATAGAAGCGGTCGAAGGCATGCTCTGCGTCGATGAAAGCCGCAATGCCGCCAGCCTTCTGGCATTCGGCAATGGCATGGATGGCGAGGGTTGTCTTACCGCTGCTCTCCGGACCGTAGATTTCTATTATTCGTCCTTTAGGATAACCGCCTACGCCAAGGGCTGCATTCAGGGCGATACTTCCCGTAGGGATAACCTCCACGTTCTCTATCTTCTCGTCGCCAAGCTTCATTATCGACCCCTTTCCGAAGTCTTTCTCTATCTTTGCCATGGCAGCCTGCAGGGCTTTCAACTTGCCCTCCTGTGCTGCCGCCATATTTTCGTCTGTCTTTGCCATTTTGTTATTTATATTTATAGTATTGCATATTTACGTCATGCAAATATAGTCATTAAATTTCTGTCTACACAAAAAGTTGTCATTAAAATGTGGCAATCCACAAAAGTCATCGCCAGCAGCCTTTCCCCTTACCCCCAAATGGGGCATCAGACCGTTGGTGGGTTATTTCATCTCCACGGCATTGCCGATACAGCCGTTGGGCATCTGGATATGCACGAGGTTGCAGATGGTGGCGGCAATATCTGTGATGTAGGTAGGATGGTTTGTCTTGCCATGTTTCACTCCCCACCCCATCATGAGGAACGGGATGTGGGCGTCATACGGATTCCATGCGGAGTGTGTGGTGCCAGCCTCTATCTTGTCGCCATATACATCATACCATCCCGGCTGCAGAATCAGCTGTACGTCGCCATTGCGCTTGGCGTTGTAGCCGTTGAGCATCTTCTCCTTGATGTATGGCGGCACTGTGGCATCAGCTACATGCGCCATATCCACGGCATAAGCCACATAGTCTTTCTTCATGAAATAGTCGATGACGTCTTTCTTCACCTTGCGCAGCTTCAGTCCTGCCTTCTCGATGGCATCATGGTCGAGCGTCACGTTATACGCCATGATATAGCGCGTGAAGTCTGCATCCACACCATATTTCTGTCTGAAATAAGCGTTCAGCTCCTTGATTTCCTTTTTGTAGGAGAAGCCACCGGAGGGGATGCCATGCTCCTGGTTCATCAAGATGCCGTTTGCCGCTCCGTGGTCGGCAGTCAGGAAGAGCAGATATTCTCCCTTGCCGATAGTGGTGTCGAGATATTTCATGAAGTCGGCAAGACGCTTGTCGAGGTCAACGAACTGGTCTTGAATGAGCTGGCAGTGGGTGCCATACTTGTGTCCTATCTTGTCGGTCGACGAGAAGCTGATGCATATCATGTCGGTTTCGCCCTGCTGTCCGAGTTTCTCATTGGTGATGACGTTCTTTGCCATATCCATCGTCACCTCGTTTCCTACAGGCGAGAGGTTTATCTGGTCTTCGGTGTATTTGCTCACCGTCTTGTTGTATTTCTCCACCCATGCCGGGAGCTGCTTCATATAATATGTGCTCGACACGAACTTGCTCTGCTTGCCGTCAATCCAATAGGCGGCATCAGCGGCATGACCGGCGGGAAGGATGGCGGCACGGTCTTTTATCGCCACACCGATGACACGCGACTTGAAATCCGTTGCCACCTTCAGCTCGTCGCCGATAGTGGTGCAGAACATGTTGCGAGGCGACATCTGTCCGGCTTTTGTCTTAGTGCCTACGCCTGCCACTGTGGTATCGGCGGTGCAATAGGTGAACTTGCCGTTGATGAGGAATGAGTTTCCCTGTATGCCGTGGATTGCCGGTACAGAACCCGTATATATAGAGGTGTGTCCTACGGCAGTGATGGCTGGGATGTAGTTTATCATCGTGTTCTCACAGTCGAAGCCTTCGTTCATGATCCGCTTGAATCCGCCTTCTCCATAGAGGTCGTAATAGCGGTGGAGATAGTCCCACCGCATCTGGTCTACAACGATTCCTACTATAAGTTTCGGTCTGCTCTGGGCGAATGTCGCCAAGGCTGCCATGATAAGAACAGCTGATAAAAATAGTTTCTTCATATTATTGCTATTAAAGTTGTTTTCACTATTGACAGTTAATTCACTTTATCTCGTCAGCGAGAACTTCAGACTAAGTCCGAAGTCCTGTGTCGTCGTCGGATAGCTGCTGCTTGAGAGCAGCGGCGTATTGGTCTGACGGTCGTAGTAGAAACTCATCGTCAGCAGGCGCGACAGAGTATAGTCGGCGGCGAACGAGAGCTTGAACGCTGAGTTTCCGCTGCTTGCCGCACTGGTCATCGAGGCGATGTCTCTGCATATAGCGGCTTGCTTACGGAACGAGAGGTCGAGACGCAGGTTGAGGTCGGTATTGAAACCTCTCCTGTTGTTACGAGCGTTGCTGTTGTTGTTCTTCTTCTCGTCGGTGCCCGTCTTCTTGCCCTTCACCTTGCGCGCCTTGTTGCCGCCGCCCAGGAGTCCGAAGAAGTCGAAGTTGTTCACCTTGTATCCCATTCCTATCACCCAGTCGTTGCTCGACGACTCGTTGAGCTGCACACTCGTCATACTGAGGCTCAGCACTCGTGTCTGCCTGTATTCCAGCTTTGCCGTGAGGTTGTTGTGGAACGTCATGTCAACACCGAGCAATGGCGAGAACGACTCGTTGATGCTCACCGTAGACACGTTGAACATGCTGCTTGGCGTAGGGTTGCCGGTGGTGGCGTCGGTGACGAATCCGAGACCGTTCATAAACTCCTGATAGGTGCTGAACGAACTGTAGGAGCCTACTGCATACACGCTCTTGTAGGCATGGTTGATGTTGAAGCTCTTGAACACCTCGCTGAACCATGGCAGTCTGCCGAGTCCGCTGTATCTCACACTCCAGTTTGGCAGGAGTCTCGACAGCGTAGGGAAGATGTCGAGGGATTTACCGCCCATGCTGGTGTATGTCGAGAGGAAGGCAGGAATCATCACGTCAGCACTGTATTTGCTCACTGTTCCGTTCTCCGGATTGAAGGTCTTGCCTGCCAATGTGGAACCTGCCGGATATACGGCATTCTGATACTGGTTCTCCACTCTCTGACGGAAGCCCTCAAGCGAGTTGCAGAACTTCTCGAACGATGCCGAGTGGTATCCGTTGTTAGCGTCGCCCATGCTCTCGAAGGCTGAACCAAGACTTATCGTAGTCATCGTGAACGTACCGCTCTGCGTTGTCGGCATTCCCTGATACATATACTGCACGCTCTTTGCCGTCGTCATCGTGCGCGATGCGTTGAGGTCTATCTTCAGGTCCTTCACCGGTTCGAGCGTCATCCTCAGCTGCAGGTCCTCGGTCTTCGACGATGTTGCCGGCGTTGCCACACTGTCTGCCATCAGCAGCCATCCACGCTCTGCACTCTTCTGCACATAGGAGTCGTCAACGAATCCGAAGGCAAAGTCGAGTCCCGGCGACATGATGTCGCCGCGGCGCTGTCCGAACACGTTGCCCACCTCCGGCAGGAAGCCCGGCAGAGAGAGGCCATACTGGTTGCGGTACGACAGGTTGAAGTTTCTGACGAGCATCAGTCCTCTTGCCACCACCTGCATAGTCTTATACCAGCTCTTGTCTTCGAGCGGTTCCTTCGGCGTGACGAGCAGCTTAACCGTTGTGGCAGAGTCCACCTTCGACGTGATCTTTATCTTGTTGTTGTCGATGGTCTTATACTTCAGCTTCATCATCTTTCCGTCTTTTGTCTTTGCCGACACGATGAGTCGCCTGCTCTTCTTGCCGTGGTTCACGGTCATCGTGGTATCCGGCAGGAGCGTTATCTCCTTTTCAAAAGACTTCTTGTTCTTCGGCAGTTCCTTCGCCTTCTTGAGATTCCTCCTTGCCTCATTGGCCTCCTTAGGCGATTTAGCCCCGTCGCGCTTCTTCTTCGTCGCATTGTTGGTGCGCTTGTTGAACCTCTCGTTTGCCTTTTTCAGGAATGGGATATGGTTATAGAGTTTCTCGAAGTTCAATGCTCCGTTGATGTTCAGCGTCCTGTTGTTGGAAATCACGTTTCCGAGCGACTGTCCGTCTTCCTGGTCCGTACCTCTCGTCCAGTTATACGTGGCGTTGTAGTTGGCGTCGGCAGTAATCCAGTCGAAGACAGGGATGAGGTTTATCGGCACCTGATACGACGCCGTGAAGTTCTGGTTGTAGTCGAGCGGACGTCCGAAGTGCTTGATACTTGTCCACACGGAGTCTTTCCAAGCCGTATACTGGTCTGGATAGAGGTCTTTGTTTACAGGAGTGTATGGCTCCTCTATTTCTGCATGAGTGGCACTGTTGAAACTCATGTGGAGGTTCTTGGTGAGGTCCCAGCGTATGGAGAATTCCCTGTTCCACAGGAACTGCTCGCTGAATGTCAGAGGCAGCTCACTGTTCTCGAGGCTCTCCATATCCCTCTCCTGCAGCTCATAATAGTTTCTGAGCATCTCGGTGTTGAAGGTGATGTTCTGCGGCAACCAGTTCAGACCGAAACGCTTCAGTATGTCATACCACTTGCTGCGGCTCTTGATTTTCTTGAACGGTTCGAATGCCTTGTATACCGGCGTGTAGCTGTAGTTCATCGAACCGCGCCAGTTGTCCTCGTTCTCATAAATCGTAGTCTCACCGCTTGTATGCCTGTGGCTGTGGCTGTAGCTGAACGAGAAGTTTGCCGGGTCGTAAGGCATCGGATGCTTCTTCGTGGCTATGCCCACCTTCATGTTGGACAGTGAGAAGTTGGTGTTCGTGGTCTTCGTCACGGCGATGCTTTCTATGGAGTCTCTCTCATGCTTCTCCATCGCGTCGAGAGCGTCATCGAGAAGCATATCCGTGTCGAGCGGGTTATACTTAGGGCGTGTCTCCTCTTTGGTCACAGAGTAATAAAGAGGTATAGAGACCTTTGCCTTGTCGGGGAAGAACTTTCCGAGCTCGAAGTTCGTGGTCACGCTATACGACTTGTAGTTGTCCTGCGCTCTCTGTGCCACACCGTCTTCGAGTCCGCCGAATCCTTCGGTGACATATTTTCCCTGCACGTTAACGCTACCCACATCAGAGAGCTGCACGTTGAGGTTGCCCTGTGCCGCCCATCCGCCGGAGTTGTTGTATTCCTTCAGTCTGAGCTCATTCACCCAGATTTCTCCTGACTTCTGTTCGGAAGCAAGGTTTCTCACACCGATTATCATCGTTCTCACCTCGCCGAGCGTAGGGTTACCCACGATGGTAATCTTGTTGTTAGGTTTGTCGCTGTCGTATGCCGTGAACGGATAGCTGTAAGAAGCCTGTCCGATGGCTTTCGCCTTGTTGCGGTCTTTCTTGAGCTGGGTGAAAGCGCTCAGCGGAATGTCGAGCATATTCTCCTCCGGCCATACGAGCTTGCAGTCGGAACCGGAATAGCGGTCGTAATGTCCTGGTGCTGTGAGCTTCAGCGGAATCTCATATTCGTAGAAGTTGCTCTTGTAGTCGGAGCCGAATCTCACGAACACCGCCAACTGGTTGTCCTGCAGGTTTGTGGAGTTCTGTTCGAAGGCGTTGGCATGCACGAACATCTGCAGACGCTTATACTGTCTGAGGTCGAGGTTCGTGTTCTTGTATACTGCCTTTGCCTCACCGTTAGAGAGGTTTGTCACCTGTATGTCGAGCGACTGCTCGTTGCTCTCGGTGAGCTGTGGCTGCGTAGGGTCTTGCTCTCGGCGGATGCCAGGAGGCAACACGTAGTTCACCGGCACTCGGTCGTTGTTCTCCTCGATGTTCACGGCGCTGACTGCCATCTTGCCCGATTCGCTGCCGGTGCTGAGCGACTGCTCATAGATGCGCCACTCTCCCCTCACGAGGTCGAGGCTTCCGAATCTCAGAACGATAGGCTTCTGGAAGTCGGTGAGGAACATACGCATGAATCGAATGGATGTGAAGTCTGTTATTCCACCTACGTTGCGCTCGTAGTCGTCAACAGGTATGCGGAACTGATACCACGTAACTGTCTCCGTAGTGTCGTTGCGCAGTTTCACTGATGTCTCACGCTTGTCCACGATGTAGTTCTGTCCCACCACGAGGTCTTGCGGACGGATGCTCACACGATACTGATAATATTTCTCGTATTCGTTCAGCGTATAGTCCTGGTTGATGTCCTCCACGTCGGGAGTAGTCTTGTATGACGTGTCGTAGCTCTCGCTCCTTGAGTCGCTGTCCGGCGAGTTGCCCTGCGGATTGTTAATGCGCTTGTAGCGTGCGAGGATTGGCGTGCGTGCCTTGTCGTAGTCAGATCCGCGGAAGTAGTGGTAGTTGTCGTTTGCCGGGTCTGCCAATATCGAGTCGCGTGCCGCTCCGGTCACTCTTGCCTGCACGGCATCGAGGAACGTGCGGTAGGGAGCGAAGTTCTGCTCCTCCTCGTCGGTCAGTCCGTTGAATCCCACATCCTGCTTTGCCCTTGCGCCGGCTGATGTAGCGAAGGAATAGGTCACGGTGGACTGTGTAGGTATCTTTCCCCACTGTGTAGTGGTGAAGCTGCTTGAGCCGTCTACCGGCATACCGCTCTCATAGAATTTCTTTCCGTCGCGCAGCACGTCCTCGCTCACCTCTCCGAGGTTGATGTAGAAGTCGCCACCATACTGTGCGGCGTCTGGCTGCTTGTTGGAATAGATGAACGGGTCGAGCATCCAGAACTCAATGTATTCGATGTTTGCTGTCTCGAAGTCGCTGGTGTCGAGACGCCTCATCATACCACCCCAGTTTACAGTCGGCACGGGCAGCGTGCCATCGCTGTTCAGGTTGGGGTTGAAGTTATAAGGTCCGCGCTCTGACGGATAGAAGGCGAGGTTGAGTATCGGCAATGTTGCCGTTGCGCCGTTGTAGCTGCTCTGGTCGCGGTTTGGGAACAGCTCCCTGACATACACCTCTCTGACGTAGTGGTTTGAGAGCTGGTGGAGGTCGCTCTTGATGTGTCCCGGTGTGAGCGAACTGCTACGGCGGGTGAACAGAGGGTCGATGTTATACCATGCGAGCAGGGCACGCTGGAAACCGCTCTGCAACGTCGTCTTGTCGTTGTAGTTGGGGAACATGGTCGGCACGCTGGATATTATCCACGACGACGGTGTGCTCACGTCGATGGTGTTCTTCGTGTTCTCGAAGTCGTCGATATACGAGGCGTTGTCCTGTGTGCCGCTTGCCTGTCCTGCTATGAGCTGGGCAAACTCTCCCGTGAAGGATATCTGCGACGGCTGGGTGCAGTGGAGGAACGGTATCTTGTCGAGCACGTTGGTGAGCCACTGGCTCTCCTTCTTCCAGTTGATGTTGAGTCCCCAGAGGGTGTTGTTAAGCGGTTCCGATCCCATCGACACCTTTGTGGTGAGCGCCTGCTCAGACAGGTGCTGGAAGGTACCGCTGAGCTGGAAGTTCTTGGTGAAGTCGTATTCCCAGTTCAGTCCGAGCATCGTCTTCCGTTGCTGTGCGTAGTCGGTGTTGCTCTCGAGCGACACGTTGACTGCCGTTCCGGCGTCGATGATGCTCTGGTTAAGGATTGTCACCTCTCCTGCCGAATAGTCCACGCTATAGTCTGAACCTTCGGAGAGGGTCACGCCACCTGCCGTAACGACTACAGAGCCCTGCGGCACGTTGTATGCTCCGAGGGAGATGACGTTAGCCGAAGTGCCACGGAACTGTCCCGTGAGTCTGTATTTGTCTTTCTCGGCAATCTGCTTGGCTATGGTCTTGGTGGAGTCGTAAAGTTCTGTATAACTGTATTTTGCAGCTTTCTCCGGCGAGACACCCTTTGCCACGAGCTGGTTGTAGAGGTATCTTCCGAACGGCTCTGCCTCCGGGAAGAACACTCGTCCGTTGCTCACGGTGTATCCTTCAACGAAGTCGAAGTATCCGTTGCTGTGCACCTTGTTGTTGTTGTCGAGTCGGTCGGCACCGAGCAGCTTTATCATGGTGAGGTCTTTCACCTGCTGCTCCGGAATATACGAGAGATAGACTCCCGTGGTGTCGCTCTGGTATTTCACGTCGAGTCTGAACTTGTCTTTCTCTACCGACGAGGCGAGATAATACACGTTCTTCATCATGAGGTCCCAGTTTCCCTGTTTCGGATTGTTGCTGGTGTTCTTGAGCGCCTTCACGAATATTGCCTGCTGCACATCCTTCATGTCTGACGCGAACTCTCCCACCTGGTATGTCTGTCCGCCGGCAGTATATTCGTATGCCACAGCGAGCACCTGGTCGGTCTGCAGTGAGGACTTGAGCGACACGTATCCGAGGGCTTGGTTGACGGAGTATTCTGAGGAGCTGAGCAGGCGGGCGCTCTGCAGCTTCTCATAGTCGGCACCTCCCACGAAGCCCGGGATACCGTCGAGCACGGTGCTCGTCTGGTCGATGTCTCGCGCTGCGGAGTAGGAGTTCACGATTGTAGAATACTCACTGTTGGCGTTGTTCGACGGAACGGGCGAACCGGTGAGTCCCCACATAGGGTTGCTCACCCGTGTGTTTTCACCGAGGTCGGTGAGTGCCACGATGTTACGGGTATTGGTGGTGTTTCCCTGCTTGTTTGTCACCCATATCTCCACACGGTTTATGGTTATTCCGGTGGTGAGGTTGGGCAGGGTTTTCATTGCCGCATCATACTTCTCGCGGAAATAGCGCGAGAGGAAGAAGTGGCGGTTCTCCTCATAGTCTGAAGCGTCGATTTCGAATGGTGTGAGCTGCACTCCGCCTTTCGACGACACGCTCTTGCTCGACGACTTCTTCTGCGAGATTACGGTCTGAAGCTTGAGTTTGCCGAACTGCATGTCGGTTCTGATACCGAAGAGCGAGGATGCTCCCTTGACGAGCGAGGAGTTGCTCGGGAACGACACGTTGCCCGCCTCCACGAGTTTTATTATCTCGTCTTCCTTGCCTTCATATTTGAGTTTGAGGTTCTGCGAGTCGAAGTCGAAGGTGGCATCGGTGTTGTAGTTGAGGTTCATGTTCACCTTGTCGCCCACCTTACCGTTCACGTTGAGGTTTATCTTCTCGTCGAAGTTCATCGTCGTTGTCTTGCGGTTGCGGATAGGGAGCGACGGGTTGTCGATTTCTTTCATCGTGGCTCCGAGCTTCAGCTCTGCCGTTCCCTGTGTCTTGATGCGCACGCCGCCGGGACCGAAGATCTTCTCTGCCGGTCCGAGACTGAAATGCATGTCGGAGAATGAGAATTTCTCTTTTCCCTTAGCCTTCACTATCTCGTCGTTCTTGTCACGGAAGAAGCGGTTCATCTCCTGCCTCTCGCTCCATTTGCGGTATTCGTCGGGAGTCATGATGATTGGTGTGGAGAGATAGCCGCCACCCATTCTCGAACCGATGAAATAGCGGTCGAGGGTGTCGTTGTATACCACGTCTTGCTTGATGTTCTCCGGGAAACTGAGGTCGGCGGTGCGTTTGTCCACATCGTCGATGGTCACAGGAACGCTGCGCTGCACCTTCCATCTGGGATGGAGCAGCGAGTCAGGAATGGAGTCGTCTTCTATAGTGAGGAGCGAGAGTCCCGAGAGTTCTTTCTTCAGGGAGTCGGCAGACGCCTTTCCGCCTCGCTTCAGCGTGACTGGCCCTTTGCGCTTGTCTTTCTGCTGGGCCTGCTGGCGCGTGCGGTCGTCCTGAAGTTGTGGCACGACATTGAGGGCGAGCACGTTGATGCTCACCAGCACGATGATGATGCCAAGAAATTTCTTTATGTTTGTCATTTACTTTATCTGCTTGAGTGCCAATTTCACGACCTGTTCCACAGGCAACTGTGGATTGTCTGTAAGGATTGCCGACACCACCTTTGCCGACGGCGCCGGCGAGAAGCCGAGCATGGTGAGGGCGCCTATAGCCTCGTCTCTCACCTCGTTGTTCATGGCAGTTGCCGCCGCAGCACCTGCTGCCGGCATCTGGTCTACGATTCCTTCCACTGCAATCTTGTCTCTCAGGTCCACTATGATGCGCTGTGCCGTGCGCAGTCCGATACCTTTCACGGTCTTCAGCATCTTCTCGTTGCCTGAAGAGATGACGTTGCACAGTTCTGCCGGCGACATGGCGGAGAGAATCATGCGGGCGGTGTTGGCTCCTACTCCCGACACGGTGATGAGGAGCAGGAACATCTCCCGCTCTTGCTTGGTGGAAAATCCGAATAGGGCATACGCATCCTCCCGTATGCTTTCTACGACATACAGCTTCACTTCCTTCTTGTTCTGTATGCCGCTATAGGTGTTAAGCGAAATGCTCAGTCCGTAGCCCACTCCATGAGCCTCAACAACAGCATAGGCTGGCGTGAGCTCGGCAAGCTCGCCTCTAACGTATTCTATCATAAATCAAAAATGTGGTGTATATACGACTTTATAACGCTCTTCTCCCATTATTATTGTATAAAGAGGTGTCCAATATTAATTATTATGTGAACCTGACAATGATAATTACTTCAAGATGCGCCCCAAAGACATTAGTCAGAAGCTCTCCTCCACTGCATATAATGGAATATTCTTCATCCAGTCCTGTTCTCTGTAAGGCGACATGGAAAAGCGGACGGCACGCAAATCGGCATGCGTGTCAGTGAACGCACGGAGCGACTTTGAGCGCAGGTTTTCTTCGGCTTTCACCTCTACCGCTATTATCTCCCCGTTGTGCTGGACAACAAAATCCACCTCAAGTCTGGAGTCTTCACGACTGAAATAATAGGTGAATATGTTTTGCTGGCAGAGCAATTGGCAAAGTACGTAATTCTCCGTGAATGCCCCTTTGCTCTCTATCATGACTTTATTGGATATAAGCATCTGGGCCGGTTCCATCTCACTTAGCGCCCCCAACAGTCCGACATCAAGAACAAAAAGCTTGAAAGCCGTGATGTCCTCATAGAATTTCAACGGCATCCCCACATCTCTTATCCGTGAAATACGGAATGCCAGTCCTGCATCGACAAGCCACTGTATAGCCATCTCAAAATCTTTAGCCCTGGCACCGGTACGCACTGCTCCGTAAACAAATTTCTTGTTCTCTTTGGCGAGTTGCGAGGGAATGGACTGCCACACCATACTTATACGTGTCGCCTCGTTTGGACTCACATGCTTTGACATATCGCTACGATAGACAAACAGGATATCGTTCTGAACCTTGCGCACCATATTGGCATCATTGGTTTGCAGATACGTCTTCACCGCTTCTGGCATACCGCCGACAAAATAATACTCCCTCAATATCTTTGTCAGTTTTTCGTGAAGTAGTGATATGGCTTCCCAATCTTTGCTACGCAAGATTTCCAGCAGTTGCGTCTCTTCTTTTGCCTGCAGAAATTCCTCAAACGACATCGGGAAAAGACGTATAATATCAACCTTGCCCACAGGTGCCGATTCACCCTGATGCATCGCCACACCAAGAAGCGAACCTGCCACGGCAACATGATATTCGGGAGCATTTTCACAAAAATATTTAAGAGAAGAGAGTCCCTTGCGCAGTTCCTGTATCTCGTCGAGTATTATAAGTGTCTTACCCGGTACTACCGGAGTCTTGCATATGGCTCCGATAACCATAAGAACCCGCTGCATGTCAAAATCATCGGAAAAAATGCCGGCAATCTCTGAGTTGCCGTCACAGTTGATGTAGGCAACATGTTCATATTCACGTTTGCCGAACTCTTTCAGGATGTAAGTCTTTCCCACCTGACGCGCTCCTGCCAATATAAGAGGCTTTCGGTAGGGGCTAGCCTTCCATGCCTTCAACTGACTCATGATTTTTCTTTCCATATCGCATAGCTTTTTTGATTCCGTTGATAATTCAAAATGCTTTTATAACATAAAAACAATGCAAAGATACACTTTTCTACACGAACTTTTGCAACAATACCACATTTTTCTACACGAACTTTTGAAGCAATACTACATTTTTCTACACGAACTTCAATGATAACACCACACTTTTCTACACGAACTTTCACACGAATTCCATTCCATGATATCACATTGAACAGTCTGATGACCGTTTGGGGTTGAAGCGTAGGCACAATAAATGTTGGTGTAAAAAGCAAGACAGCAATAGAAAAACACAAAGAGATACCTGTTGGCGGAATTAATTCAGTGCATATTCAACTCAAAAGCGAACTTGGACA
>CAVBFA010000050.1:0-19093 GCA_963594595.1 Oscillibacter sp.
TATATGAGGTGCACAATCTGTATGGCAGGAATACTCCTGGTGAGATATGCCCCTCAGTCTCTATCAAAGACCTCATTGAGGTTGATTCGCACTGCAAAGGAAAAGAAAAATCAGGAAAAGGACTTGGATATAATTTACAAAAAATAGCCAATTTCTTACAAAATTGGGTTATTGATAGATATTTACAAGGATTTGTAAAAAATATACAAGAGTTTTTTATCCCAAATCGGTCATCAGGGCCTGCCTGGATTGTATTTTTTTTCAGAAGAGTGGATTTTATCCCCAAACGGCATAATGACCGTTTGGGGGGTTATGCTTTCTTGCGATACTGCGACGGTGTTATTCCTATCACCTGCTTGAAGATTCTTGTGAAATGCGACATATCGTAGAAACCGCACTTCATTCCTATCTCGCTGATCGACATGTCATCGCGGTTGTCAAGCATATCCTTGGCTTTCTGCATCTGGCGCTTGCGGAAATATGCCATCGGTGTGTCGCCTGCCACGGCATTGAGCTTTCGGCGCAACTGCTGCTGACTCATACATAGGGCTATAGCCACACTGTCTACGGAGAGGTCCGTCGCCATCAACTCGTCCACTACGGCATCCACCCTGTTGAGGAACACGCGGTCGCAAGGCGGCAGCGTCTCCACGGCAGCCTGCTTGTCGTCGGCTGGCGCCTGCATATAGCGCAGACGCAGCAAGCGGTGTTTTTCCAGCAGGTTGCCGACAGTTACAGAGAGTTCTTCGGCATCGAATGGTTTATATATATATGCATCAACGCCAATCTGCAGTCCGCGCAACTTGTCTTTCTGGGTTGTCCTCGCCGTGACGATGATGACCGGGATGTGGTTGAGCACGTCAGATTCCTTCACTCTCTGACACAGTTCGTAGCCATCCATGCGTGGCATCATGAGATCGGTGATGATGATGTCGGGCACTGTCTCGGTGGCTATGCGCAGTCCCTCCTCACCGTCACGTGCCAACACGAGGCGGTATCTTGCCTTGAGCTGCATTGTCATGTATTCCGCCACATCGGCATTGTCTTCTACAACGAGCACGAGCTGACGGGTATCAGCAGAGCTGCCGCCTGCAACATCATCACCATCATCATCCATACCATGACTATTCGCACCGATATCCACGAGGGTATCACTCTTGTCGCCAGTCACAGGATTATTATCCTCTCCACAACCGGAAGCTCCGTTATTGCCACCTGTTTTAGTATTTGCACCAAGGAGCATGTCTACTGGGATTGTTCCAAGTGACTCAAGCGGCTTCACGTTAACACCCGCCGGGGCCTTTACGGGCACGTTTACGGTGAATACCGAACCGACGCCTACCTTACTGTCGAGCGTTATGCTGCCGCCAAGGGTTTTCACTATCTGGTTCACGAGAGCCAGTCCCACTCCCGACCCTACGGCCTTCTTGTCGCTCTCCGTCTGATAGAAGGGTTCGAAGATATGCTGCTGTTCATTCTCCGGTATACCGCTACCATAGTCGGCAATGCGCAGAGTCAGCATGTCGTTCTCCACCTCAAGTGCCACAAGCACCTGTCCGCCCTCCTTGGAGAACTTTATGGCATTTGTGATAAGATTGCACAACACCTTCTGGGCATAGTCCGGCACGAAGTCACACATCACCTTCTTCTGCTTTGGGGCATACATCAGGGTTATCTGTCTGGAGTGTGCCATATTGAGATGACTCTCTATGATGTTTGCCATGAAGAGCACGATGTCGCCATGATGCCAGTCGGGATGTCCGATATTCGACTTCACCTTCTGTATGTCGAGCAACTGGTTGATGAGCGACAGTAGGCGCGTGCCTTGTCTTGACACCATGCTTCCCACCTTTGACATATCGCCTGCCGGCACCTTGCCTTCCTCCATCATCCTGGAATATCCGAGAATAACGGTGAGAGGGGTGCGAAACTCGTGTGTTATGTTAGTGAAGAAGCTTATTCTCATCTCTTCCATCTGGTGCTGCTCCATCTGCTTGCGCTTACGGTTACGAAGGGCGTAGAGCATAAAGCTCATTGTCACGCCACCGAGCACGAACAAAAGGACTGCAGCCATAATGCTGACCCACTTAAGTGATTTCTCAGTTTGATATTCCTCGTTCAGGGCATTCACTTCGGCACGTCTCTGCTCATGCTCATAGCGCACTCGCATGTTCTGCATGTGAACGATATTCTTCTCGCTCGTCAGGCTGTCGCTGAGTTGGTCAAACGTCCTGTAGTAGTGAAGAGCGCGCCGGCAGTCGTCTTTCTTTGCATAGATGTCGTAGTACAGCTTGGCAATCTGCGCCTGGTGTTCGAGCGAATGCAGGTCGTGGGCAAGGCGGTCGGCAGTGGCGAGATAGGTCATCGCCGTGTTTTCGTCGCCGATTTCAATGTATATCTCAGCCAGAGCGAGACATGGTTCCATGGCATGCCATCTGTCTTCTGACGTTCCCATTATTTCGTATGCCTTGCGATACTCGGCTATTGCTTCTGTCCGTTTGCCCTGTTTCTCGAAGAGGCGTCCGTAGTGGGTATAGCAGAGCGAGATGCCGAGGTCGGAATCGGCGAGTCTGTTCTGCTGCATCGACTGCTTGTAATATGTCCATGCAGAGTCGAGCATGTTTCGCTTTTCGAATACCGAACCGATATTTGCGTAGTTGATGGCCTGTCCGAGGTGGCTTTCGAGTGTCTTCTCTCCGTTCAATGCAGCGCGGAACATAGAATCTGCCGTTTCGGTGTCACCGAGAGTGAGACTGATATTTCCGATGCCGTTGAGGGATACCACACGGTTTTTCATTGCCGTTTTGTCGCTTCGTCGACTGAACAGGTCGCTGAGGTGCAGAGCACGATAGTGGTAGTCCACTGCCTCGTCGAGCACTCCCATTCGTCTGAAGTTCGTTCCGATATTGTTCAGCGCCTGCACTGTGGCGATGGTGTCGCTGAGTTTCCTTGCGAGTTCCAGTTCACGATTATGACAGGCTATGGCTTTCATGAAGCGGTTTTCATCCCGCCACAAGCGTCCCCGCTTCTGGAGTGCTCTCATCTCCAGCATATAGTCGCCGCTCTTTTCGGCTTCTTTCACCAGGCTGTCGAGTTGTTCTTTGTCTTTCATGCCGTTTACCACACTGTCAGCGGCATCACGCTTCATAGCGAGGACGCGTGGCGACGGTGAACTATGGCACGACATGATGAGAGTCAGGATTATGGCACACGTAACCAGGAAGGCTGCGCAGCGCACAGAGGATAATATTCGGAATTTTCGCAATGTATTTAAGGTATAGTAGCGATCTGTCATACGCCAAAATAATGTGGTAGTAGTTGGTATTTTGCGCATTCTGCCGACATCCAGCAAACGGGAGTCTACTAATACGGCAATATGTCTATCGGTGCAAATATACTACAACTTGACAACACTGCAAAAAACTGACATAAAAAATTTGCAGAAGAGGGAAAAACAAGTATCTTTGCATAAGATAGGCTTCACCTCAGCATAACAATCAAGCAAGCTTGTTGTCCTGCATTCGGTTTGCACTATCTTTGCATAAGATAGGCTTCACCTCAGCATAATATTCAAGCAAGCTTGATATTCTGCATTCGGTTTGCACTATCATCTTTATAACAGATAAAAAATAATGGTATGGAAACAATAACAATACAGGTAGAAGACAAGAGCGTAATGTCAGGTCTCAAGAAAGTTCTCAAGTCCATGAGCGGTGTTGTAATAGTCCCTTCACGCAAGAAGAAAAAAAGCGGCATTGAAGAAGCTATGGATGACGTTCGCAAAGGAAATGTAACAGAATATAAAGATTCTGATGATTTGTTCAAGAAATTAGGTATATGAAACGACAATGAACTTATATTGCTTATGATCGCCACTGGTACACATAGCGATATTTTTTAGTTTAGTCCCCACTTCATGAATAGCAAAACGACATACAGCCTCAACTACCGCAGCTCTGACGACTGCATCATCCGCCACACCACAACAGCCGACATACCACGGCTAAAGGAGATATTCGCCATTGCCCGCCGATTCATGGCAGAAGCCGGCAACCCCAATCAATGGACAGAAGGATATCCGAGCGAGGAACTTCTACAGGAAGACATTGACAGCGGAGACAGCTACGTTATCGTGAAAGGAGACAGGATAGTGGCTACTTTCGTACTGCGTGGCGGCGCCGACCCCACCTACGACATCATCTACGACGGCAAATGGCCTGACGACAATCCCTATGCCACCATCCACCGCATCGCCAGTTCGGGCGAAGCAACGGGCATCATGCACACCGCCCTGCAGTATGCCCTCACCCACTACGACAACATCCGTATCGACACACACCGCGACAATCTCGTGATGCAACATCTGCTTGCCGACGAGGGGTTCTGCTATTGCGGAGTAATCCACTGCTGGTCTGGCGACGAGCGGCTGGCATTCCAGCTTACGAAGAAGGGATAGGAAAAAATCTTTGACGATGTATCAGGCCACGACAAAAACACTCTTCTAAAAAAAATCCAAGCAAGACCTAATGACCGATTGGGGTAAAAAACTATCATAGGGCAGAGGTCACCAAATGGTCCCCCTCCCCTATTGTCTGTTTCTATATGCGAACGGAGTCATTCCCGAGCGCTGCTTGAAGAAATTGGAGAGGGCACTCTGGTCGCTGAAGTTGAGATAGTCGGCAATCTCGCCTATCGTCATGTCTGAGTGTGTGAGCAGATTGCATATTTCCTTGTATACCAATGATGTAGCATGGTCGTTGACGGTAGTGCCGCTGATTTCCTTCACCAGTCTGGAGAGATACACGGTGGAGACGTTCAGCTTGTCGGCATAGAAGCGAATCTGTCTCTCCTTGCGGAAATTTCGGTATAGATGATGCAGGAAAATCTCATAAATGCCTTTTTTGTGGCCGATGTCGTGCGACACGGAACATTGTTCGTATGGCAGTTCCTCGATGATCAGCTGGAGCACATTGAACATGCTTCGTATCATCTCTATCTTGTTGATATGCTGATGGCGCACGATGTCGCGGATGAAATGGAAGATATCGAGAACGCTCTTGTATTTGTCGGCGGAAAGGCGGAAACAATATGTCTGGCTCACAAACTCCTCGTCCACCAACACGCATTCCGCATCGATGTCAGGAGAAACAGACAGGAGCGTTGCCACATCATTGACCGAGACCATAAGCATACTGCCCTCGCTGAGTTCCAGCACATCACCGTCTTTGCCGTTGATGACCATCCGGCAGCTGCCATGCTTCACGAGGAAGATACGGCAGAAAAGCGCACGCTCCGTCACCATATCGGCAAAGTCGCCAATCTCCTGCCGGGTGACGGCAAAATGGGCGGCATATGCCCCGAATATATCTTTCAGATTATATCGTGAGGCGAATTCTTCCAGGTTGTATATCTTTTGGTTCATATCAGTTCCGTGTTTATATCATGAACGGCAATCTCTCTCTCGCCGAAGTCTATCATGGCGTTGAACAGGCTCACGCGGGTTGCCCGCCGAAGGTCGCCGATGGTGATATCGGCCTCGGTGAGGACACCTTGGTCGAGCAGCGCTGCCCGTTTTGTGCCATAGAGCAATGGGCGGCGCGGCGTAATCCATCCGTTGCCGTCGTGGATGGCGATATTGGTGAACGACGTGTCGGTCAGGAGTCCGTGCTTCAGGATTATCACTTCGTCGGCATCTCCTTTCTTCTCCGCCAGCATGTTGAGCCGGGAGCGGTCGGTGCTTTTGTATTCATAACTTATGTCGCCACCTTCCACCACCTGCAGGGTCTTCAGTTCACGCATGTGGTAGGGTGCGTATTCCACTGTCTCCACTCCTTTCCCGCCATACACCACCCTTTCATATCTCGATACTACACCTTATATAATATATGGACGCGTATCCATAGGTCAAAGCAAGGTGAAAGATTAACTTATATACTTGTATATAACTGCAAAGGTAATAATTTTCTTTCAAAGACCGCAACCTGACGTTTCTTATCTGCATTTATTGCTGTGGGGTAAAACTTCTGCAAGCAACATGAAACATACCCGTTGGCGGAATTAATATTGTGCACACTTAATCCTAATGTCAGTTTGTGTTAAATTGGGAACGCTGCTTGCCCAACAGGGGCAAGGTGCTTACTCAACAGGGGCACGCTGCTTACCCCGGATGGGCAGATTTGCAGTCAGACGTCTGCCCAATAAATTAATGTTGTAATACCCATATTCCTGTTTTCAGGATTCTGCCAACGCATTCGATTCCTGTCGTCTTACAATCCCTCTCATCTGCAAACCATCCAGACAATTGGCTGACAGTTGCCAGACAGTCAACTATCTGTTTATCAGAATATTACAACAAAAAACCAGACAATCTGACAGTTTTTTGAAAATTCTTGGTTTTACTGAAAATCAGCGTTATGGGCAACTTTTACTCATATCGATTAAATCAATTCCGCCAACGGGTAAAACATGGTTGATCCGCTTAGCAACGAAGTGTCTGCCATTTGGGCTATATCCGGTTTGCAGGTGTAACACCATTGTAGCATATCTTACCTATTTATTAAAACGCGTGTAACATCTTTGACATACGGCGGCAGTACTTTTGCAGCAGTAAACACCTTTAAATCAATCTTCAGAAGATTATCTTTAAGGTATAATATATTAAAAAGTAACAAAGAGAATGAAAAAGAAGACATTCGGAGTTTGCGGCAGAAACAGGATTGCCGTATTGTCAATGGCAGCGATGATGTTGCTGGGTGGTTTGAATTTGCAGGCACAGAAGAGCAATGCAGCTTCTGGCAACGCCAATGCAGCGGTGGCGACCGCTGGAGCTTTGGGCAACACAACGCCAGAGACGGTACGTTCGGAATGGAAGAAGCTGAAGGGCGATATCACGCTCTATATGGCTAACGACCTCGGAAGAAACGGTTATTACGACCAGAAGCCCATCGCTGAACTGATGGGAAAGATGGGAGAGGTATTAGGTCCGAAATGTGTGCTTGCCGCTGGCGACATTCATCATTTCAACGGCGTGGCATCTGTCAACGACCCGTTGTGGATGACAAACTTCGAACAGGTTTATTCGCATCCCGAACTGATGCTCGACTGGTTTCCTGTGTTGGGCAACCATGAATACCGCGGCAACACTCAGGCTGTTCTCGACTATGGCAAGGTGAGCCGCCGCTGGATGATGCCGGCCCGCTACTACACCAAGGTGTTCAACAAGAAAGGCACCACACTTCGGGTGGTATTCCTCGACACCACGCCGCTCATCGACCGCTACCAGCAGGACTCCGACGTTTATCCCGATGCCTGCAAACAGGACATGAAGGCAGAACTGGACTGGCTCGACAACACGCTGAAGAATGCCAAGGAGGACTGGGTAATCGTTGTGGGACATCATCCCATCTATGCATACACCACCAAAGCCGAGAGCGAGCGCACAGACATGCAGACTCGTGTGCTCCCGATTCTGAAGCGCTACAAGAACGTGGCGATATATGCCTGCGGACATATCCACAACTTCCAACACATCAAGATGAAAGGCGACGACATTGACTATGTGGTTAACACGTCGGCATCTCTCGCCCGTCCGGTGCAGGCAATCAAAGGCACGGTGTTCTGCAGCTCCGATGACGGTTTCTCTGTCATCTCTGCTTCAAAGAAGCATCTCAACATGTATATGATTGACAAGGAAGGCAAAGTGATTCACGAGATTCAGAAATCAAAATAACAGATGAAGAAGATTCTATTCAGTGCGGCTCTTCTTGCCGCTGCGACTACAGCCGTCAGCGCTCATACGCTCGACGGCATAGTCAAGGACAACAAGACGGGCGAACCGCTCATCGGCACCGTGGTGCGGGTGAAGGAACTGCCCGACGTTAGTACTACTACAGGCCTCGACGGTACGTTCTCTCTGCATGAACTGCCCGACAAAGGCAAGTTCACCCTCGTCATCACCTATATGTCATACAAGACGAAGGAGATGGTGGTGGATGTGGCAAAAGACTACTCCAAAGGTTCTAAAGACGGCAAGGACGGACAGCTGACAATCGCCATGGACGAAGATGCCAGACAGTTGGGCGAAGTAGTGGTCACGGGGCGCCGCGAATACCGTTCCGACCGCAGTGCTGTGGAGACGGTGAAGAATGCCGGCACAGTGCTCAACGTGATGAGCCAGCAGAGCATCCAGCTCTCGCCAGACGTGAATGTGGCAAGCGTACTCCAGCGCGTGTCGGGAGTCACCATGGAGCACGATGCCTCCGGCGAAGCCTCTTATGCCATCCTGCGCGGTATGGACAAGAGATACAACTACACGCTCGTGAATGGCGTGAAGATACCGAGCCCGGACGACAAGAACCGCTATGTGCCTCTGAATATCTTCCCATCCGACATGATGGACCGTCTGGTGGTTTCAAAGTCGCTCACCGCCGATATGGAGGGTGATGCGGCAGGAGGCGTGGTGGACATGGTGATGAAGGACGCTCCTTCTCGCTTCCAGCTGCAGGCAAACGCCGCCATCGGAGCCACCGACTATTTCTGGAAAGACGGCAGAGACTATCTCACCACCGACCGTTCTGACTATACCCACAAGTCACCATACGAGGCTAATGGCGCTGACTACAAGGCTACGATGAGCGACTTCAAGAACGGTCCGGTGCGTCTGAAGAGCCATTCCACTCCTGCCCCAAACTTCGTGGGCGGACTGAGCATCGGCAACCGTTTCTGGAAAGACCGTCTCGGAGTGATGCTCGCCGGAAGCATCCAGAACACCTTCCGTGGCACTGAGCGAACATACAACTCGGTGAAGATGGCATCGGGAGAACAGGCGATGTATATCTCAAACCTACACCACCGCTACTACAGCATCCACGACCTGACCTCCGGTCTGCACGCCAAGATAGACCTGACGTTGCCTGGACACAAGCTGGAATGGTATAACATGTACGTGAGGTCTAACTCAAAAGGCGTTCGCTACAACAACGGCATCAGCACCGAATATATCGCTGCCGACTCATACACACAGGACGACGAGGTGCGCTCTACATCTGCCACACAGAGCATCTTCGCCACAAACCTGAAAGGAACGCATCATCTCACTAAAGACTTCACCGTGGACTGGTCGGGAATATTCTCACAGGCCAGGGAGGAAGACCCCGACAGGACATACGTCACGCTGACCAATACCGTCAGCCGCGATGCCAATGCCAAAGGCGACGTGGTGGACGGTTTGATATGGAGCACGGACAAGAACATCACGAGGACGCTGCCGAAGAGCGCCGAACGCAGATTCCAACACAACAAAGATACCGATTGGGCAGGCTACATCAACCTCTCATACGAAACGCATTTCGGCAACGACGTTGACGCTCTATGGAAAGCCGGAGCGCAATATCGCCGCAAGGAGCGCAGCAACAGATACTACTCGTATATCTTCAATCCTGCCGACATCTCTCAGAAGCTCGACGGAAACGGATATGACCAGTTTGCCAATGTTGACTGGGTGTGCAAGACTCCGTATTCTCAAGCCTCACAGCTCAACTACGACTCAAAGGAGCATATCGGCGGTGCCTACGCCATGGTGACCCTGAAGAGCAGGATAGGCGAAGTGTATGCCGGTTTCCGTGCTGAGCACACCAATCAGATATACACCATGCTGCAGCATTTCCGCAATATGGGACAGGTGGGCGAACAGAGCTATTGGGACTATCTGCCATCGGCATCGCTCAAATGGACACCGACGGCGAAGATGAATGTGAGACTCTCTTACTACCGCAGCATCAACCGTCCGGGATTCTATGAAATCGTGCCTTATCAGATTCAAGGCGAGGAATACCAGGAGAAAGGAAATCCGAACCTGAAACGTGCACGCATCGACAATCTGGACCTGAGATGGGAATGGTTCCCGAGCAAGACGGAGCAGATACTCGTCGGCGTGTTCTACAAATACCTGAAGGATCCTATCGAGCAGGTGTTCGTCACTTCAGACGGTAAGATAGGTGCCGGAACGGATGCCTACTACATGCCTGACAACCTCGGTAATGCCAAGAACATGGGCTTCGAGATTGATGTGATAAAATACATCCGCCACTTCGGTGTGAAGGCGAACTACACCTACACCCACTCACGCATCACCACATCTAAACGTGAATACCAGGAGGGCAGCGCGGAGTTTAAGACAGGAGTGACACAGACCCGTCCGCTCGTTAACCAGGCACCACACACCGCCAACCTCTCCCTGCTGTATAAGGACACGGAGAACGGATGGAACGCGCAACTCGCCGCCTCGTTTACAGGCACCAAACTCGCTCTCGTATCGCCATTCAAGAATGCCGACCAGTGGGACAAGGCGATGTTCGGTCTGGACCTCAGCGCCGAGAAGCAGTTCAAAAACGGCATCTCGATATTCTTCAAGGCAAACAACCTGCTCGACGCAAAGCGCGAGAGATATCTGAAGACCGTGAATCCGGACAATCTGGAATACGAAGAACAGAAGAAGGACAAGACCATCGTGGGAACATACAAATACGGCAGGACGTTCCTTCTCGGTGTGAGATACAAACTGTAATGCATAGAGTGTTTAGCTTTCAGAAACCCAAACCACAAAAAAAAGAAATAAAATGACAAGGTCAAAAGTAATATACAGTGCGCTGATCATGGCAGCTGCAACATTGTTCTCAACATCTTGCGAGAACGACAACATCAATCCATACGATTACGTGAACAACAACGGCAACGGCAGCAACGAGAACCAGGGCTCTGCCGATGTAATCAAGACCGCTATGGCAGAATATCCCAAGGGCTCTCTGGTGTGGACCAAAGACACCACTCTGAGCGAGAGCGTGGAGATACCAGTAGGCACCTCGCTATACATCGAGCCGGGAGTCACCGTGACATGCAAGTCGGAGGTTCAGGTGCCTGTAGAAATCGTGGTGCTTGGCAATCTCTACTGCATGGGAACGGCAGAGAAGCCGGTCACCTTCACTTCCGACACCAGGAAGACTGAAGACTGGGGAGGAATAATCTGCGGATACAATTCGGAGGAGGTAGTGCTCAGCCATGTCGACATCGCCTATGCCGGAGCCACACCGACAGAGTCGTCGGCATCATTCCAGAACAAACTGTTCAAGACTACCATCGACGGCGGTGTGCCTGCCTTCCACTTCTGCAATGTAAACGGCAAGTTCGTGATAGCTGACAGCTTCTTCCACGACAACTACAACGACCAGACATACTTCACCGGCGGCAACGGCGTGATAGTGAACAACATCTTTGCCGATTCCGGCAATGCCGCCGACGGTGGTGAGGCTATCAACGTGAAAGCAGGCTGCAAGCTCGACGTTGCCAACAACGTCATCTACAACGCCTGCACCAACGCCTTCAAGCTCTCTAATGCCGGCAACAGCGAAGTGATTCCGCTCACTGAGATGACCGTCTACAACAATACCATAGTGGATTGCGGATGGCGTCGCTCCAAGAACAAGAAAGGTGGTTCGGTATGGGTGGAGAAGGCTGCAAAACCTGTCTTCGTGAACAACCTCGTATATGATTCCCGCTTCGGTCTGAAGCAGCCGAAACAGGACGGTGCCGACATGGAGCACAGCCGCCTCACTCCTAACTATTACTACGCCTCAACGGAGAAGGGCGTGGAGCAGATGGCAAAGGGAGCATCGCTCTCCATATGGTTTGACACCGACATCAAGAGCAGCGTGGCCGGCCAGCTCGACCCGCTCTTCAAGAATTTCCGCCAAAGCGACATTATGGACATCAACTGTCAAACGGACAAATTGGAGGACGGTGCTCCGTTGGCTTTCGACAAGACATGGGATTTTGACTTCCAGCCTGGCAGTCCTGCCCTCTCTGGCGGCGTGACAGATTTCAGCCGACTCTTCCCCAGCGGACTCCCATTCTTCGGTATGAAGAAGGTGAACTTCCTCGACAGCAGCAACGACATCAATTATTATTTCACCGCTCCACTGCCAAGCGCACGATTCGGAGCATGGATGTAACCATGATACTTACAGACGGTCTGACGACAGGAATCCACTCTTCTGAAACACCAGAATCCAAGCAAGTCCCAATGACCGTTTGGGGATAAAGAAACAAAGTAAAGATTTGAAAATGAAAAAGACAATCACAGTTCTTGCTGCTTTGTTCCTGTCATGCTGCGGCATGCAGGCACAGGACGGCAAGTCCGCTAAATTGACATTCCAGAGACCCCGTCTCGTGGTGGGCATCGTGATAGACCAGATGCGCTGGGACTATCTCTACCGTTATCAGCAGCGCTATACAGAAGGTGGATTCAAGCGCCTGCTCAACCAGGGATATTCTTTCGAGAACACACGCATCCCATATATTCCGTCGGTCACGGCGATAGGCCACACCTGCATATACACGGGCAGTGTGCCAACGGTGCACGGCATTGCAGGCAACAACTTCTATAAAGACGGCAAGAAGGTGTATTGCACCACCGACAAGACGGTGAATCCCGTGGGGACAAAGAGCGAATCAGGACAGATGTCGCCCCGCAACCTGTGGGTAACCACAATCGGCGACGAGATGAAACTCGCCACCAACGGACGATCTAAGGTTGTCGGCATTTCGCTGAAAGACCGTGCCTCTATCCTTCCTGCCGGACATAATCCTGACGGGGCATTCTGGTTTGACGACGAGACGGGCAATTTCGTGACGAGCACATATTATATGGACAAGCTGCCCACATGGGTGACGCGCTTCAACCGCGAGAGGCACGCCGAGAAATATCTCTCTGAAAAATGGCAGACGACCTATCCCAAAGACTCCTACATCGAGAGTACTGCCGACAACACGGAATATGAAGACGGCATCAAGGATGGCGAAAAGGCGCTGCTGCCTCTCGACCTGCCGTCGCTATACAGGAAATATGGTTATGGGATAATCCGCAGGACACCGTTCGGCAATTCCCTGACCTTCGACATGGCCCGCGCCGCCATTGAGGGTGAAAGCCTTGGCGCTGACGACGATGTGGACATGCTGGCTGTGAGCTGTTCGAGCACCGACTATATCGGTCATCAGGTGGGTCCCAACGCCATTGAGATTGAGGATACATATCTCAGACTCGACCGCAGCATCGCTGACTTCCTCAACTATCTCGACGAGAAAGTGGACAAAGGGAATTATCTCGTGTTCCTCACTGCCGACCATGGAGCGATGAACAACGCACGATTCCTTCAAGACCGCCGCATCCCGGCTGGGACATGGAACAACTCTGAAGTTGCCGACCGCCTCAACGACAGACTCGCAGAGGCATTCCCCGGTTGTGGCAAGATTGTAAGTGAGGTGATGAACTATCAGGTGTTCTTCGATATCGCCAAAATTCGCCAGCTGCATCTCGACTACGACCGCATCAAGCAATGTGTCGTTGACGAACTGCTGACATACTCCTCCGTGCTCTATGCCTGCGATATGGACAAGGTGATGACCGCCACCATTCCCGACGACGTGAAGCGGCGCATCATCAACGGTTATTGCCGCGGCAGGAGCGGCGACGTGCAGATTGTACTCAAGCCCGGCTTCTATGCCCACAGTATGAAAGGCACCGACCACGGAGCATGGAATCCCTACGACACACACATCCCTCTCCTCTTCATGGGATGGGGTGTCAGCCACGGCAGCACCACAGAACTCACGGAGATGACGGACATCGCTCCTACCATCGCTACCATGCTACATGTGCAGGCACCAAGCGGATGCGTGGGCAGACCATTACTTCCTTAATTCCAAATCGGTCATTAGGATTACAGCCCTAATGACCGATTTGGGTTTATTTTTTGGGGAGTTAATGTGCTCTCTGTCAGAAACTGCAACAAAGGCGTGTGCTGAGCACTGTGAAATTTCCGTTCCCATTGTTGATATACTGGAATGACGGCTGTATGGCTATCGACTTTGTGAGCTGTCGACGCCATGTCAGTTCCAGCGAGAACTCATTGTCCTGACAGAACTGTGCATACTGTCCGGAGATGCCACACACGTTAAGACTGTCGGTATAAGCGCCTCCTGTCTCGGCATAACGGTAGCAACCGCTCTCTCTGCATGTGTTTTCTGAATATTGAGCCATGCAGGTGATGGTCTTTTCGCCTGATTTCCACACCGGCTGCTCGCCATACACCCACCAGGCACAACTCGTCTTGTGGACAGCCTCATCGGCTGGCGCCATCTCGCCTTCGTCGTCGAAGACGAACCGGCGGGTATGGAGAGTAACTCCGGCATAATACAAAGCGCCACGCCAGGAATACTCCAGCTGAGAAATGTTGAAGACGCCGTCACGCTTTGGATTGATGATAAACGGATTGTCATGGTGTTTCCATCCGTTGTAGCCTACACCATTATACAAGCTGTTCTTGAATGTCCATCCTCCCTTGCTCACGTCGAAATATACCGTCAGGCCCGACAGCGGATAGTTTGCTATCGGATAGCTTGCGGCGATTGTAGGGAAGATGCCGCACGAACTGTTAGTGAAGAGAGCAGTGACGTCGGAAGTGAAGAAATCCTCATTCACGTTTCTCACTCCCACAAACAGGTGTCCAGCCTTCCATTCGTGCATATATCCCAACACGGCAATGCCGGCAAACATATTGTCTGCCTCTATGTTTGAGAACCCCTGCCAGTCGTTGATGATGCCGTCGCCGGTCTTCGCCACATGCAGCGTAGCGGCTTCCAGCGATCCTGCCTTCCATAGCGGAACGCTCATTTCCAGTCTCAGCAGGTTCACCCAATTAGTACCTTTCTTCAAGTCCCATTGCCATTCTGTGGTATAGTTGCCCCCGAAGCTCTGTGCATTCGCCAGACTGGTGCTGATGCAGCATAGTGCCGACAGCAGGATGTTGCGTTTCGTTGTCTTCATAAACTTTAAACGGTGTTTTTCCGTAATTCTGCTATTATTTTGTCGTTAGGAATATCTTGTTATTGCGGTGCAAAATTACAAAAAAAAATCCATATCTGTGATTAGAAAGGCATTATACAGGTATTAGGAATCGATTGGAAACATACCTAAAAGATTTGATTGTATGTATGGTGAATCTGCTGTCATCGTTGCAAGATCAGGATGAGCTTTCTTGACGGACGAATAAAAAACAGGCAAAAATTGCTGCCTGGAGTTTTCCTCCAAACAGCAATATTTCTTTTTTCAGCCCCCAAACGGTGTAATGAGCGTTTGGGGGCTGATAGTATTTCAGAAGATCAGCGCACTACCTTGTGTGCCTTGCCGTTCTCATCCACTACAATCTGCAGGCCCTTCATGCCTGGAGTTGCCTGACGTCCGTCGATGGTGTATGTAGCAACAGGGCGGAGAGCAGTAGTTGTGGTTGCGGCATTGATACCGTTGGATACCATCTCCTCCACATTGACGAAGTCTTTCCATCCCTCAGCCTTGGCATAAGCGGCGGCAGTTCCTTCCGGAACGTAGAGCTTGCAGTCGGCAGTGTTCACGCTATAGAAGGTCTGGGCATATTCTGTGGTGCTCAGCGTTGGCGGCACCTCGGCATAGCAGTGGATAGTGGCGAGATGGCCGCAGCAGAAGCTATACTGTCCCATGCTCTTGAGAGTGGATGGCAACGAGAGGTCTGTCAGTCCGGTATAGCAGAAAGCATCGTCCTTGATGTCGGTCACTCCCTCCGGGATAGTGGCTGAAGTGAGATTCTCGCAGAAATAGAACGCCTGTTTTCCGATGGTGCGCAGTGTGGTCGGCAGACTGATCTGCTCTATGCTGAGGTTTGCCATGCAGGCAGAGTCGCCAATCAGCTCTGTGCCGTCTTCAACAGCGAGCATTCCCTGAATGCGGTTCTTTGGACAGAAGCGCAGTGCCTTGTCGGCATTGCTATAGAGCACACCTTCCACATCATGATAATATGCGTTGGCAGCTGGCACGGTAATAGTGGCGAGGCTGTCGGTGAAGGTGCCGGGAGCGCATACAGAAGTAACGGTCTCTGGCAGTGTGATGTTGCGCAGACTGTAGCTGCTGTTGAACATATACTTGGTGATCTTGTCGTCTTCTGTATTATAGTAGTTGCCGTCGTAGTAGCTATAGCTTGCGCCACCTGCCTTGATGCGGGTGTCGCTGAGGTCGAGGTCAGCGAGCTTGCCGATAGACGACATTCCACGGATAATGCCCACGTCGGTGCCGTTGATAGGACCGGTGACTTTCATCTTCTTCACATAGAATTCCTGGTCGGGATATGTGTAGTGGAACTGCTGGTCGAAGTTGCCTGCCTCGGTCATGGTGATATGGATATATTCCATCATCTCACCGATCTGTGCATCAGGACTGTATTCCACTACAGAGAACTGGTTCCATGCCTTCTGTGCCTTGTAGCTCTCGGCGCTACCGTCTGGCACATAGATGCGGAGATATGTCTCGTTGGTTCCGGCAAACACATTCTCATATTCGTTCTTGTAGAATGCCTCTGGCGCTGTTGACGAGCAGCACACCACGTTCTTCAGGTTTGTACAGTAGTTGAAAGCCAGATCGTCGATGCTCTTCACGTTTTCCGGTATCACCACCTGTCGCAGATTAGAGCAGTTTCCGAAGGCGTCCTCACCGATGGTGAGCGCGCTGCCTGTAGGGAGGTCTATGGTCACAAGATTCTTGCAGAAACTCATTGCCGACTTACCGATTACCTTGGTGGTATGCGGGAATTTCACCGTGGTGATGCGTCCGCAGTTGTAGAACAGGTATGGTCCTACCACGTCGTTCTCTGCAAAATAGTCTACGTATGAACTCGTGGCGAAACTGTATTCCGAATGGTATGCGGCACCGCCTTCCACAATTCGTGCTTCCGACATGTCGAGGTCGCGCAGGGCTCCTACATAGTATGCCGACTCTTCGTCGTCGTTGCAGCCTGCCATGTTACGCAGCACTGCCATGTCGTCGCCATTAAGCTGTCCGCTCAGGGTGAGTTGCTTTACTTCGCTGAGATAGTTGGGGTTGGCCTCCTGAACGAGGGTGCCCAGCGTACCAGCTGTCTTTACTTCGATTGTCAACGATTCCTGTGCGTACAGTCCATGAGCCGTAAGCAGAAGAGAGATTGCGAGAAGAATCTTTTTCATATGCGTTAGGATATTGGTTGTTATATAAATGTTGTTTGACGGCTGCAAATATATGCCATTTATTTTAAAAGTCTTTCATTTTGCACAAATATTTTTCAAAAACATTCGCATTTTGCCACAAAATACAACATTTAAGCAAGTCAACATAGCAAAAGAGAGGATATTTTCAGCTACAAATCTGTCATTATGCCGTTTTGGAGTAAAAAAAGCCATACCTAATTGTAGGTATTTTGACAGGAAAAGGTTCCTGACTTCATAATATTTCTTAAGACGGCGAACATTTTGTTTGCTGTTCAGAACTAAATCCGTAATTTTGGATTGATTTCAGAATTTCAACATTTTATTTTTATTAAGCAACCATAATTATGGAGAATAACAAAAAGAAGTATTGGGGGAAGACCATCACCTCGTTTGTCTTTGTATTGTTCACTATGCCGCTCGGCCATGCCATGATGAGAATCATGGAAGACACGATGTCTCACAGCGCCGTGAACACCTGTGCCGTCATCATGGGATTTGTAGGTCTGGCGATGGCGGTGATCGGAGTGTTCGTGAAGGGCGACACCAAGCGCACCATCTGGGGACTCTTCGGCGCACTGCTGTTCTGGACAGGCTGGGTGGAGTTCATGTTCGGATATTTCGCCGCACGCTTCGGAGTGCATTACGACCTTGTTGGGTCTGGAGTTGTGCAGACCACAACGGAATACGTGAACGGTATAGGTGTGAACCATCAGATGCTCATCAACGGCGTTGACGTGAACAGCATTCCGCCTGCCGAACTGAAGGCTATGCGCGGTTCGCGTCCTGAATATCTCATTATGCCGGCATCGTTCGGATTTTTCGTGATGTTCATGGTGCTCTATGTGTTCGGTTCGAAGACGGGATGCCATTTCATGAACTGGATGCAGAAGGTGTTTTTCCGCGAGAAGCGCAACGAGGTGGTGCCAAGCAACATGAGCCACCACGCTTCCATCACCACCTTCCTGGAGTTCAACCTCATCAACTGGGCGTGCTACCTGTATCTCATGTTCGTTTACGACCCAGAATTCTTTGGCGACAGCCATCCTGTCACCATCGCCAGCGCCGTGGGATGCGTAATCGGAGCGGTATTCATGTTCCGCCACCAGCTGAAACTACGTGCCTGGGGACCCAACATCAGAATGTCTATAGCCACCGTGATAGTGTTCTGGACTGCCGTGGAGGTGTTTGCCCGCAACGGCATGTTCACAGAGATATGGGTTGAACCGCTACACTATGTGCCTCAGATGATCAGCATCCTGGTGGTGTTTATCCTTCTGGGACTGGGAATCGCATATAAGGCAAGGACAAAGAAAGCGGGACATTAATCCACAAACGGTAATAAGACCGAAAGCCACCTCTTCGTGAGGGGCGAAATCAAAAAATCACTCAATGAGGAAGCTTTTCAGCAACACACGACCCTCATACGTTTTCAGATTCAGGTTTCTCTCGATGCCCATCTGCAGGCATCTGCCCAACGACAGGGTTTCTTGCGCCATGGCATAACCTGCAAGAAATGTCAGGGAAATTGTGAACAATAATTTTTTCATACCTATATTTATATTTCGGCTGCAAAATTACTGATTTATCGCCGTATAGGTATATTCATAAAATATCACAAGTTGTTCACATTTTCCCTTTGTCGTTTTCCATAGCAGCCTGATATTATTGCTCCGCCTACTTTTGCAGAAGCCATTTCCAGACTGGCACCACCTCTATCGTATGGCCATCTGTCTCTATTTGGGTTTGGTAGTCGCGGGTAATGATATAGCCATGATAGCCGGGAAAGGCTCTCAGAAATTTGATGAGAGCTCCCACCTCCCGCTCGTAGGTTGCCTCGTCATTCAGATTATATGACACCTGGATGGCCAACTGAGCAGATGGAACGCAGAAATCAATCTCTATATTTTTGTTGAAATAATAGAGGAGAGTTTCTTCCGTAGTGTTTCTGAATCTTCTGTTCAGTTCTATCGCCACCATATTCTCCAACAGCTTC
>CAVBFA010000051.1:0-18939 GCA_963594595.1 Oscillibacter sp.
CATGAATATATAGCACTTCTCGGATTTAATTCGTATATTTGCCATGCATAAAACTGAATTTACGACTTGTCATTCCAACACCAAGGCTGATAAATTCCGCAACTAAACAACAACTCCGGGCTATGTGTCATTGCCCGGGCATTTACAACCCTTTAAAACTATAACACTATGAGATCAGGTATGTATGACAAACTAATGTGTTTCGTAATGGCTCTTTCGCTCACCGGAGGAGCGCAGGCAGCAGTAAATCCACAAAACAGAGGCGACAACGACACGGATCTGAAGAGATATGCCAGGACCATCGAGGTTGTTGCAGGGGCAGTATCGGGAAATTCCTTTGAGATTTCACAAGAGATGGACGGTGTACTTGCAATGACCAACAACGTTGAAGACGGGAAGATGATGTCGTGGCAGGAATTGGCAACGATAGTGGGCTATTCGTTCTACGATTTCGACGGCGACGGCGTGAACGAACTGGTCATCGGCACAAACATCGAGCCCTACAGCAATTGTCCCGGCAGAACCATGATACATGCCGTATATACGGCGAATGGCGGCAAACCGGAATGTCTCCTTCATGGTTCAAGCCAGAAAACATGGTATTACCAAGGCAACGGATGGTTTTATATGACGGGCGAAGAAAGTGCTGCCCATGTGATGAGCGGCCAGTATTCATATATAAACAAGCAGCTGAACTGTGAGCATTATTGGTTCAGCACTCTCAATGAAGCAGGAGACCATGTGTATTACCATAGCCGTGTGGAGACTGCCGACCCCAGAAAAGGCAGCAAACTGAACTTCGACATTGACACATACAACTCCAACGACGAGAACAATATCGGACAGGCTGTATGGATAGACCTGACACCGTTCACATATCTGCGCCCGATAACGGTGAAGCAGGAAGAAGGCTGCAAAGTCAGCTTCTCGTCATCGCAGCCATTGAAGGATTTCAGGGTAATAAAACTTTCTGGCATCGACTTCGTAGACGGCAGGATTATCGCCAATGAGGGGAAAGTGCTGTTGAGCACGCCTTTGAAAGCCGGACAGACGGTAAACATGCAGATGCAATTCATGGGCGACCTGCCTGAATATGCCGTATCCTATACCGATGCACTGGGCGAAAGAGTGAAAATGCTCGTCACCATCAGCGGTATGGACGGTTCCATCGGCCTTTCCCAATATTGACAATATAGATGGCAGGCAGGCGGTTATCACACTGAAAACTTGCGGGTATACAATAAGATTTATACCTTTGCAGAATAAATCTAAACAACAAGGAAACATGACAAAGTTAGCTATTCCCACACGCGAAGGTCGTGTGGATGACCACTTCGGACATTGCGACCACTACTCCGTATTCACTATCGACGACAACAAGCAGGTGGTATCCACCGAGCGTCTTGACTCTCCGCAGGGCTGCGGATGCAAGTCGGACATCGCTTCTGTGATGCAGCAGATGGGCATCACGATGATGCTTGCCGGCAATATGGGCATGGGAGCCTTCAACAAGCTTTCTGCACATGGCATAAGCGTGATACGCGGCTGCAAGGGCGACATCAACGATGTGCTCAAAGCATATCTCGACGGCAAGCTCACCGACTCGGCGGAATCATGCGACCACCACAACTGCGGCAACCACGGGGAAGAGCATGTTTATGTGATACCGTCAAAATAATGAGAACAGCATGCCTATTGAAATCTTCTTGCTGAGCATCGGGGCGAGCTTCGTGCAGCGCACCACGGGCTTCGGCTTCGGCATCTTCATCATGACCATGCTGCCGGCAATAATGTCGTCTTACGGACAGGCGACGACTCTATCCGGCATCCTGGCGATGACGACTTCATTCATCATCGTCTTACAGAAACACAAATACATCGTATGGAGCAGACTGCTGCCCATACTGATTACTTTCGTGGTGGTGTCGGCAGGTGCCATATTCATGCTCAAACGCATGGAATACAGCATACTGAACATCCTGCTCGGCATCACGCTTATCATCGTGAGCATATACTTCTCCTTTTTCAGCAAGCGCATAAAGATAAAGCCCACCAAGCCGCTGCAGGTCACAGCCGGCGGACTGAGCGGACTGATGGGCGGATTCTTCGGCATGCAGGGACCGCCGGCGGTGCTGTATTTCGTGAATTCCGAACCCGACAAGGACCATTATCTCGCCCAGACGCAGGCTTACTTCTTCATTGGCAACCTGATGATGACCATGGCGAGGGCATACAACGGATTCTTCACCACATCCGTGGCAATGGGATATGTCTACGGCATCGTGGGCGTGGTGATAGGCAACATGATGGGGGCATGGGTGTTCAGACACATCACGGGCTCGCTGCTCAAATACATCATCTATGCCTATATCGGCATCAGCGGACTGACTTTCCTGCTGGAGTCTTAGCCCTGTTCGCCATAGCCGCAGTTTATATCCTTGCCAACACAATAGTTCCCCAAACCACTTATTCCGGATGTTCTTGCAATGACATCTGGCGGAAAAGCAATCCACTATAGAAAGAAAATATATACTCTTTAATCTCTTCCTTGATTTGTTGCTCCATAACTTGTAATTTTTACATTAGTAATGTCTTAACTCATTCTTTCTGAAGTGGAACACAGATACCCAGAGGGTGTTCTCGTCGCCATCGAAGAAGAACCACGGATTCTCAATGGGATTGTGGTTGCGCACGATATGCAGTTCTCTGGCAGGCGTATTGCCCTCGGCGCACATAATGGCGACCTGATTACCTTTCCGTGCCACATCAATCACTATCAGCGCATGCCCCATGCCCTCCAACTTGCGGGCAGGATAGACAAGCACATCGCCGGGCTGCACCTCGCTAATCTTCCGTGGCTCCGTCTCTCGGCTCACGGAGAATGTACTGCACACTCCGTAAGCGTTTTTAAGAAACTTCTCCAGCGCCTTACGGGAGCTACCCCCATGATATCGCAGCGTGTTGCCGTTCACGTCACGGAACTTTATCTCTGAGTACCGTCCCTGGTTGAAGAGATATTCCGCCCTCAGTCGAATGGTCATGTCGGCGCACTGCTCGGCATTGCTCAGCATCGGAAGGTCTATCACAGCAGTGGAAAGCCATTGAAAGTGAGCGTTGCCACCAGTAAAAAGCTGTACCTTGCTTCCTTTCTTCTTCAAAGGCAGACTGCGCAGGAACTCTGCATAGTTTCCTTTCACCCTTGTATAGCCCATCGGAGCGGAAATATCCCCGATTGTCTTAGCACCCCAAGGATTACTTGTTCGTGAATACCACCACAGGACACCTGCCGCAATAAGCCCCAAGAGGAACAGACACCCCAACACTTTCAATAGCTTCTTCATTCTTTTTTCTTTATAGCTTTGTTATGGTTGCCTTGTGAGTGTTTACGCTGAACGTTCCGAGCGACGTTTTCACCTTATACACACCGTTCTTGGCAGAGATGAGTTTGGCGGTCATGCCCAAGAATGAAAAACTGCCGTCTTCATTCTTGTTGATGGTGTGGCGCCCCAATGGTGTATTTACCACAATGTGCTTTTTGGTGACTTCCATCACGCCGTAGGTAGTGCCCGATGGAGCGTTCTTCACCTTTTGAGCCACTTCCTTGGCTGCCGTCTGTACTTGGTCGTTACTTGTCTTTGCAAAACTTGTTGTGCTGGTTGCTACAACCATCATCAGCGCAATCATCATTTTCTTCATAATCGTCTTTGCTTTAATTGTTTGTCTTATTGACGATGCAAAGATAAGGCTTTGGGGAAGAGCGAATAAAGTTTCTGAAGTGTGTTGTACAAGATGTAGGGATTTGTGTACAAACTGTATTCCCTATGCTTAAAAGAAGGCCCTTATCACTTCTGCAAAGACATCATTTGGCGACACACGATTGAAGAGATTCATACTCGTATTCAGTTTCAGTACGTCAACGTCGCTACCCATGATTTCATCGATGTCTTTGTCCTTGTAAAGCAAGAGCGCACGGCAACACTCGCGCAGGCGTTCGCCCAAGATGGGGTGGGCGATATAAGCACGGGCTTCCGCCTCTTCTTCCAGACCGTAATACTGAGAGTTATGGCTGTGTCCAAGCCCCTTTTGTTGTGGAAAGATATACCATATCCAATGACTGCGCTTGTGACCCTCTTTTAGCTCCCGAAGGGCTTGATTGTAGGCGAAGTCGTGTGCATCAATGAAGCGTTGCTGATTGTAGTCTTCTGTTGAGTCATAGGCAACCCGATGACATCCCAAAAGGATGCAGGCAAGCAGACATTTTCCATCTGAGCACACTCCTTAAACATGGGAGCAACTTCAGAAGGTTGCTTGCCAGCTATTCCGCAGCCTATTGGTGTTACAAAGAAGGTTTTGTCCGTATGCTCCTTTGCAAAAGCGATGAAGTCTGCAATGTCTTTCTTCATCGTCTCGTTACCGCTCATGGTATCGATGGCGTATGTCATGCCTTGCAGCCCATGCCCTTGTCCCCACACTGCGCCAAATTTCTCGAAAGCCACCTTTGCAGCCCCACTTGCATGATGACCGAGCGCATTGCTGCCGAAAACAAAGATCTCCCCAGCGGCCAAGCGGGTGATGTTGTCGGGAGTGATGCGTGATTCTGGGCTGTTGGGCGATTTCTCCAACTTGGCCAATTCCTCTGCCTCTACCACAGGAAGCATCTTCTTCCATTCGGCAAGAAATTCCTTCATGCCAGAGTATTTCAGTTCACTAAGTTCCGAACGTTTGAACACTCCGCCTCTGACCACATATTCCTCAATCTTCTTGCGCACTGTTGTTTCGGTCTTATACTTAGCCATTTTCTTCGGGTCAAACTTGAAAGAAAAAGACCTGCCGGTCTTCTTGCCAGCAATGGTTTCAAACTTGATTGCCTGAATCTTGATTTGCTTGCTCATCATACTATTCTTTTGCTTTTTTACGTTATGTCCCATTTTATAGACAATGCAAAGGTACGACTAAGTATCTGCATGAAAGAAAGAGTGTTTGCAACTTGTATGTAATGGTGGAGTTTGTGTACGAAATGTCACCAATCATTTTGTTACAATAATACGTCCACGACCATTGCATCTGTTGCACTGGTCTAATGGAGAACAATTTGGGCATATCGTTTCTTTCCAACCAGTTCCACTACATTCATTGCAGGCACATGGCACAGATACTAACTTTTCTCCGTCAGTTGTAAGATAGCTACTTCTTCCCGTGCCATTACAATTGAAGCATCGCCGCTTTACCCATCTACTCCCATTACATGTAGAACAGGTGGGCCTTCCGCTTCCATTGCAAACAGGGCAAATCGCATAATACGAAACAACCTTTCTTTCATTTGTCATTGAACTATTCTGACGAATGTATTCGTTTCTTTGTTGATATGCATCTTGTTGGCTGGGAATATAAATATTTGTCTCTGGCTTTTGGACAGAATTGTTTTGACGCCATTTGTTGTAACTTCTATATGCCTCATCAGCACAAGAAACGCAACCTTTGAAGAAAAGGACAATAATAAAAAAAGCGAACAGAACAAACAGGAGAAGATTTACGCATCCTCCGCAACCATCATTATTTTCATACGCCATGATGCTTCATTTTTTATCATCACTTGACGAATATCTTTCCTGTACCATTGCAACGGCTGCAGCTATAGACATATCCGTCGTTGCCCTGCACATTTCCTCTTCCGTAACAACGTGGACATGTGAGCATTCGTGGCTGAGACGTTGTTTGGGCATTGCTTTGAGTGGTGTTCTTTAGCATGCGACTACCACTGATTGCTGCCCCTCGTTGGACATTGGGATTTTCTGTTGCTTCGTTCACGGTTTTTTCCGTTTCTTGCGTGGCTTTATTCACAAATCTCTCCACTTTTTTTGTACCCTTTGAGCAAGCTTTTAACAATCCTGAAGATACTTTTTCGATTGCCTTTCCGTTGATTGCCTTGGTCTCAACAGGCCAGTCAACAACAGCTGCCAATACGACAACCACGACCATTACTTTTTTAATAAACGATTTCATGATTTCTAATATTTATGTGAATAATAAAAACTTTATTACAAATACGATTATTGCGATGATTATCAGAATATACAGGCATCCGACAAAGCTGAACTCTGGCTCAGGTTCTTTCGTAACACTTTGCCTTGGAGTAGTGCTTCTGTCGTTTGAAGAACGATAGGACTCTCTCTGATAAGAAATATTTGACAGCTGCCGTGCCTTTGGCTTTTCCACAACAACCGTTGCTTCTTCTGTGTCATCGGAAAGCACGGTTGCCTCACCATACGATGAACCTGCCTTTTCCTTTGAGTTCATCCTCGTCAGTATTTCCGAAACACTACGAGGACGTTTCTCCCTGTCCGTATTCATCAACCATGCGACAAGTCTTTTTGTCTCTTCGGATATGCCTGGCATTGGAAGTGCATTCCACTTGTCACTTGACTTGTCCTCGTTGAGTTCCGTCCATGTAGGAATCTCGTTGCAAGTAAGCAGATAATATATGGTGGCGCCAAGAGCATAGAAGTCTGTCCATGGTCCCAATTTGTCATAGCTGCCATCTATTTGTTCCGGCGGTGCATAGCGGTCTGTTCTTGCCAAACCCGTAAGAACCGTTGCTCCAACGCCTCGCATGTAATCCTTGCTTGCACCAAGGTCTATCAATTTCACATAGCCATGCGCATCTACCATGATATTAGATGGCTTTATGTCAAGATGTAATAAACCTGCGGAATGTATGGCAGCAAGACCGTCAAGGATTTGTTTTAGATACCTCAGTACCGTTTTCTCTGCATACGGTGTTCTCCGTTGTTTCAGTCTTCCCATCAAGTCATCGCCCTCCACAAAGTCCATCACATAGTAGGCAGTGCCGTTCTCCTCAAAACATTCATGCACTTTCACCACATGGACGTTGTTAATAAGTTTGAGCCGTTCGTATTCTTTCTTGAACTTTGCAAGCTGGGAACTAAAAGCGTCGGCATTCTCCTTAGTTCTGTCAACACTTACCGTCACACCGTCAGCTTCACGCTGATTTGCACTGTTCATAAAGAACTCTTTGATGGCAACCTTTGTGTTGCGAGAACCATGCACGGCAAGATACGTCTTCCCGAAGCCACCCGACGAGAGGTGGCTCTTTATTCGGTATTTCCCTTTCAGGACAGTACCGGCAGGAAGTGATGAATTGTCTTTACCCATTTTATTTCAATCTGTTATAAGTGCATGTTGTCTTCCCTCCGTCCTCATCCGTCGATTCCGTAACATACTTGTTCTCTTGCAGCACAAGTATCTGTTCGGTTGATGCTTCAAGAAGTCCCTCTTTCAGTTCGTCTGCAAAAGCACTTGATGTCTCTGTCAGTTCGTTTCCCGTGAGTTCTGCAATGAACGAACCGTCAGAAGGGTCATAGTATTTCAAACTGGTCACTTTTACTCCTGCGGATGTTGGAGTGGTAACAATCTCCTTGTCGTTCACCGTCCATTCTCCGGTCCCCTTAAAGCTAACGCCCATCTTTATTTGGACATTAACACCTTCAATCTCTGTGTCAACCGTATAAACTGCGCTTGCCACACCAGAATAAGTGCCGTCTTCATTATTCGTATCAGTCCCCTCAAATCTCACGGTTGCACCATCAATAGTTATGGTCTTGACACAATGCCAAGTACCAACCAACTGGTCTTTAGTGGATTTCTGACAAGCAGTCAATCCCATCAGGATTACTGCGATTACGGTAAGGATGTGTAGTTTCTGTTTCATATAATTATGAGTTGTATTTACGCTATCTAATTTAGCCTTGATATCTTCAGGTTCTCAATTTTTTGTTCTTACTTAGGACTTGGAAAGAAGTACTTGAGCATGTCTTTACCATATATTTTTCCAAGAGCTATAACAATAATCAATACTTTTATTTTCCCATGTTCATCTACCCATTCAAGAGAATTCCCTAGTAGAAAATGGGGGCCATAGATTATTCCAAATAAGCCACAAAGTCTCTATATATATGACCAGTTGTATTACGCATCATACAAACCAATCCATCAAGGCTTTTTTGTTTTGGTTTATTTGAGTTTCTGTCATATTCAAATTTATAATCTCTGATGCATTCTACATCTTTTGTTATTGTGTGTGCCAACTCGTTTATCTGATACTTGCCACTAATAGAGCATAATGTTCTTGCACAGTCCAATATCTTTGAAGCTATCATATAATACGAAGAACTATCAGGAGGCAAAAAATATCTAAATCCAGTTCCTGGAACATATCTTCCTTTTTCTTCCTCTTTCAGTTGTTGATAGAGTTCCCTAATTTTATTTTTCAATTCTTCTTCCATATTCTTAAAATATAATTAGCGATTATATAAGTCCGTAGACGATTGGGGCATACGATGCATATGACCAGTCATATCCTTGTCCGAGGACTTTCTCTATTTTGTATGACCCTCCACGTAGGAGGGTTCCTATAATCAGTTGTTGCATGGCTAAATTTTCTTTTCGTTAGGGTTGGTTGTTTTGCCTTTTCCCTCCTTTGTGGATTGTGATGGCTTGACAAACTTATTGACAACATCAGTCTCTTCCTTGTCTTTTTTAGCAGCAGGTTGTTCTGTTTTAGTTGGGTTCAGTTTGTCTTTGCCGTCCTTTTCGTCTTTCAAAGGTTTGTTCTTCTGAACAACATCGTGGTGCAGACTTGTAACAGGACGATGCTTTGCCGTGTCTTTTTTCAGCGTATCATCTTTCTGTTCTATTGGTTGAACCTTTGCAGAATGCGACTCAATGCAATCCGTGCCAACCACTTCTGCCGTATTATTCTTGCCTCCGCACATGAAGAATGACGTTGTAACAGCGATAACCGCAATAATAGCAACACCCACAATCCATAGCCACACTTTCCGTTTCTTCTTTGGCTTGTCAAACTCGGGAGTAATCCATGTGCCTTTTGCGGAAAAGTGGGATGCTTCGTTTGAGACAATTGCCACCTTGCCTTCCACCTTATTTATATGTATAAGGTGTGCCGTGTGATTGTCCTTGTTGTCCTCAGTCACTTGGCGGAGCCTCTCTAATTTCTTCTCGTCGGTAACGTTCGGCTTGGTGATGATGTTGAGGATATTTTCGTCTGAGGCTTCTTCCAACATACCATCTGAACACATGTAGAAGTAATCGCCTGGCTGAATGTCGGTGAGATGAGCAATGTCTGCTTTTGCCCTATGTTCTTGGCATGGTTGCATGGCTCGGGTAATGACGTTCTTCTGCGGATGGTGCTTCGCCTCTTCCTCAGTTATCTCGCCAATCTTCACGAGGTCGTTGACCAACGAATGGTCCTGCGTACGGAACACGATACGTGCCGGTGATTTCTTGGATGCCGGGCGCAACTGATAGACACGACTGTCGCCGATATGTGCCACGGTAGCACCATCGGTATGAAGACAGAGGAAGGTGAGGGTTGTTCCCATCTTGCGCTCCTCGCCGTTGTCTTTAGCATCTAATGCGTCATAGGCTGCGCTAAGAGCTTGCAGGAAAAGTTCATCACTCAATGCCTCATTGGGATTCCATTCGGAAAGGATGGTACTGCTGATGGTTTCGCAGACCGTAGCCGATGCCACCTCACCTTTCTCGTGTCCGCCCATTCCGTCGCAGAGGACAAACAGACGGTCATCGGGCGTTGACTTACCCAATGCAGGGAAAAGGGAATCTTCCTGATTCTGCCTTTGCCCGAGTTCCTGCAGGTTGTATGCTTTAATCTTGTATTTCATACGCCTTTATATTTTGAATGTCATTTCTGTGTTGCCCATCTTGATGCGGTCGCCGTTGTTCAGGATGAGTTGGTCATGCTGTCCGATGAGTGAGCCGTTCAGAAAAGACGGATTCTTGTTTGCTCCGTTTCTGAGAATGTGGATTGTCTTTCCTCCAGCATGGCTCACTTCTATCACGGCATGACTGCGGCTCATGGTGCGGTCGTCTGTTGCTATCTGCACGGAAGCCGGGGATGAGGCAGCCTTGCGCCCTATGGTGTTGATGCCCGAACGCAATTGATACGTCCTGCCCAAGTTGTCCACAAGAACACCGACCGCTGGACTTGAAGCGGAGCCTATTCTTGTTTCATCACTGCCACCACATTGAGGTTGTGAACCGATCCTTGTTTCATCGCCTCCCTGCTGGGCAGAAGCGCCGCCATATCGGGTCTCATCGCCCGAAGAAACCATCGGCTTCGGCTGTTCCACATACCGTTGGCACTTGCCCACGACGTGCTTTTCCTCACACACGGGACAAGTGAAGGATGCCGCATTGATGTTCGGGGCATCCTGCAAGCGCAGCACCTTGCCACAAGTAGGACATTTTATCTTAATCTCATTCATCGTTACACATTATATATATATGGTTTACCACTTCATCACCGGCATATTGTTGGAGAACTTGCCCCACATCACGGGATGCTGGCGATTATTGGATTCCTTTTTCACTTTAGCACTCACATAGTCGAAGAGTTCCTTCGCCGTGATGATGCGGTCTTTGTTGGTGTCGGCGCCACCTCGCAAGCCATGCTGCAAGGCGTATGTGAAGAAGCCGTTGGTCATCTTCGGGGTCTCTATCGACTTCTCGTTACTGCGGCAAGAGAGGAAGAGCATCACGTTGCTATTCTTGTGATTATTGCCATTCTGGGAAGACGAATTCTCCTTCTGTCGCATGGCTCCAGAGAAACAAGCATCGGCGAATATCATCTTGTTCCTGCTCTTGCAAGCACCCATCGCCGAGTAGATGTCGTTGTAATAGAGGAAACCGTCGTAGCAGACGAAGCCTCCCTTTACACCATGACCACTGAAGAACATCACAACGATGTCGTCTTCCGTTGCCAATGCAGCCATATTCTGAAGTGCTTTCTTGACAGTTGCCACCTTTGCCTTGTCGTTCATCAAGAGACAAACCTTTGCCTGACTGTTCTGCTTGTATAGCCATTGCATCGTGGCGGCATCGTTGTGCGGCAAACGGAGGTCGTTTTGTTTGCCAGGGTAATCGGAGATACCAACTGACAACAAGTATATCTTGGCTTGGCATACCACAGGCAACAAAGCTAAGAGCAACGTCAACAGTGTATGCTTAACCATTTTATACATATTGCGGATCAACATCATTGTTATAGTCTTGCTGATCATCGCTGGCATTGTAGGCAAACGTGTCATGCTCTTGCTGCATCTGCTCCTGCTGTTGGGCAAGATAAGCATCTTGGTAGTCTGACATCTGTACGTGGTCGTTGGACAAGTCATAGACTTCGCCTTCGTCAATCTGCTGATTATGGTTCTCGTCAACAACAAGTACGTTTGCCACACCGTCTCCATCGACGTCAATGACAGCGGCCACGTCCTCACCGTTGGTCAGTACGGCAGCTTGCATGGTCTGACCATTCTCGCCCTGCGCCTCATACACTCCCAACACTTGCACCTCGTTGGTGTCGCTATTGCTTGTCTCGTCAACGGCGGCATGCACTTCTGGATTAGGAGTCACTGGGTCGGCATGATGGGCACCCGTGTAGTCAGGTTCTGCACTTTCTGCTGCATCCACTTTTACTGCTACTTCTTCCTCTTTCGGGGCTTCTGTTTGCTGCTCCTTTTGCGGTTCTTCCGCTGCAGCGACAACAGATTCTTCCGTAGTCTGTGCTTCATCTTCCGGTTTCTGCTCCTCGGCTTCCTTGTCGTGGAGCATGGTCGTAGCGGCGTATGTTGCGCCACTGCCAACGGCACCACCCATCACCGCTGCGGCAGCAGTAGCTGCTACTTTCTTACCCTTGTTCGACTCCTTTTCAGCAATTTCTACATTCTGTGTCTTTTCAGCCTTATTGTTGTTGTTCTGCGGCTTCATGACGATTGTCTCTTCGTTATTCATACCGATAGCTTTTAAAGTTCGTAAATAATTGTTTTATGCTGCAAAATTAAGGTGCATTTCTCTCAGTGCCATGAGAAAATCGGCATCCTGTAGCAAACACCCCGATTGCTGTACGAAATGTCAGTGGGTGTATTTGCAACCGCAGGCAAAACACTGTTTGTTGTACTCTATGTTCCTGTAAGGAATGGCTCCGAATGGTTTTCCACACTTTGGGTTGGGACATTTGTATTTCTTGGCATACTCCTCGTCAAGGTCGTGCAACTGTTGCTGAACTGTAGCACCAACACTTCCCTTTATGAAGAAATATACAGCGATGGACAAGGCTGCGACAACGATAATGATTCGCAATGTTGAATCCATCCCGGGAATAAGGCCGATGCACACACCAAGCATGGAGAGTATGCCTTGTAAGCGTTGTCTGTTGGCTGACTTGGCGGCATTGTTCTGTATCTCCATTCTGCGGTCATCGTATTCTTTCCAAACTCTCTCCAATGGCTTGAGCGAGTATGTCGGCGCTTCTTTCTGTGGTGTACTGGCATTGGTAGGCGCAACACCTACCATTTGCAATATTTGTTGTAAGGGTACAAGGAATTTTTCCTCACCCAGTTGCACACGACTTGCCGGTGAGATACTCTTGCTGAATATCTGGTTGTCATCGACATAAGTAACGTTTTGCGCCTTGATGTTTTCGATAGTGATATTGCCGCCATTGACAGTAATCTTGCAATGCCGCCTACTGACGGACAACGGCACCATGCCAGCCTGTCCTACGTTGAACTCACGACCGCCAGCGATACAATGCAAACGGCGTGCTCCTTCTTCTCTTCCTATAACAATCTCCATAGCCATGATATTATTCCACGTTTACAGATGTCTTGTTGGGTACACGTCCTACAAGGATGTCCTTCAATTGCCTCAGGGCTTCCTTCGAGATACCTAATTGAAAGGTGAAGTGAACTCCATCCGTCACAACGAGGCTTTGCAGCAAGGGCTGCACCTTATATATAAAATTGAGATTGACGATAAAACGCTTGCCGATGCGTGCAAAAATAGAGGCACGCTCACGCAAGCTCTCGGAAATGAACTGCTGCATGTGACTGAGATTCATGCAAACCGATACTTTCTGTTTGTTGACAAGTACTATATTGGTATAGTTGCCGTCACCCTCCATATAAACAATCTTGGAGCAGTCAAGGCGAATAAGTTCGTCGCGAGTATTGATATACAAGTGTCCTGTAGCCATAAATAGCCATCTATTAGCACATTGCCTTCTCCCGAACAATGTAGGGTTAGCATTCTGATTTATGGCACAAAAAAAGCGTGGAGAACCTACCTGTTGTCTATTCCATAGTCTGAGGCTCTTGCATTGCCTATCTAAGTCGAACAGACAACGTCAGAGCCCACGCCGATATGAAAATCCACGCCGTGAGGTTTATATACACAAACACGCATTGCGCCCAAATGGGTACAATGGTGGCTTGCAGTGAACCACACGGGAATGATATAATCACACCCGGGGCATCTACCGTTGCTACGTTCAAGACTTAGATTCTGGAAGTTGCAAGATTTCAGACTATCTCAAACAGAGCGTCAAGTAAACGCCTTAATTATGTCATGCCTCTTTACCCACCCAACCTCCTTTGTTTGCAGGCATAAAGCCCGCAAAAGGCTCGGCGTGAACGGAGACATGGATGCATCGGTTTTATGTATTAGATACAATCCACCAAATTATCCAATCGCAAAAGTACAATTATTTTTCCAAACAAAAGAAAGAAAATGAAACAAAATAACGAGAAAACTGCTTTTGCGACGCATCCGATAATCCTTGAATTTGGTATCGAGTTATCGAACAAATGCCGGAGCTGAATAATCATAAAAGCCTGCCATAATTATTCAATCATCAACAAACATCAAAAGGAGAACAAAAAGCAATGGTATTCTGTTAACTTTTTAAATATTATCACGGGCTATCAATACATTTTATTATATTTGCATGTCATAATAAAAAGATAAGATCAAACCTGACAATAATATAAATCAAAATCATTATGAATATCGGAGACAGAATACCGGAGGTTCTTGGCATCGACCAGGACGGACGAGAGATAAAGGCAAGCGACTATCGCGGCAGGAAACTGGTGATATACAGCTATCCAAAGGCTAACACAAGCGGATGCACCGCAGAAGCTTGTTCGCTGCAGGCACACAAAGAGGAACTGGCAGCCGCCGGATATGGAATCATAGGAGTGAGCAAAGACAAACAGGCATTGCAGAAAAAGTTTGCCGACGCTCACGGCTTGCAGTTCCCGCTAATCGCCGACACGGAGACCACTCTGCTGCAGGAGCTGGGATGCTGGGGAGAGAAGGTGACATGCGGAAGGAAGACCATCGGCATACTGCGCACCACATATCTCGTTGACGAAAACGGAATAATCGAAAAAATCTTCACTCCAAAGGAAATCAAGACAAAGATTCATGCGGAGCAGATATTAAACGCAATAAAGGGATAAGAGCCTAAATGACTATTCACAACATAACATTCAGTCCCACAGGTGGCACACGCCGCGTGGGCGAACTGCTGTGCAAAGGACTTGACGGGGAGTGTGTCACTACTGAACTCTGCACGAAGGAAGAGAACCTGAAACTCCCCGACATCCACGCCGACGACCTGACGGTAATCTCCATGCCCGTTTATGCCGGCCGTGTGCCTGCCATGGCAGTGGAGAGGCTGAAGGGTATCGAGGCAAACGGGGCAAGGTGTGTCATCATTGCCGTATATGGCAACAGGGCTTACGAAGACGCTCTGGTGGAGATGCAGGATGTGGCAACTGACATGGGATTCCGCGTGGTGGCTGCCATTGCCGCCATCGCCGAACACAGCATCTGCCGCATGTATGGCTCCGGCCGTCCAGATGCCGAAGATGCCAACGAACTGGCTTCGTTTGCCACCGACATACTCCGCAAGATTAAGATGGATGGAGAGTATGCACCTCTCTCCCTGCCGGGCAACCGACCGTATAAGCAGGGCTGCAAGGGTCCCTACCCCACGGCAAACGACAACTGCACAGGATGTGGGACCTGTGCGGGCGAATGTCCTGCCGGAGCAATCTCTCCCGACAATCTGAGAGGCAACAACAACGGACTCTGCATCGGCTGCATGCGATGCGTAGCTGTATGTCCGGTGCAGGCAAGGGGTATCGGAGAACACCTCAACATGCTTGCGGCGCATCTCGAACCGCTCTGCCGCGACAGAAAGAAGAACGAGTTGTTTGCATGACGGACTGCCGGTCTGTATACAATACGAAGGATTTGAAAAAGCACAGACAATTACGAACCGAATAATAACACACCATGAACAATATAGCAAAAGGAAAAAACATTATCAAGACATATAAAATCGACAATACGAAAGGACATGAAGAAATTAGAAAAGGACTCCAATGGACACCTTTCTTAATCAAATGAAATATCAGAAATCATGAAACAAGACAAAGACCCGATGGCATGGGAGGTGATAGAGAGCGAATACCTCTTCAGAGAGCCTTGGCTGACGGCAAGGCGCGAACATGTGAAACTGCCTACTGGCGCTGAGATACAGGATTTCTACGTTCTGGAATATCCTGAGTTCTGCAATGTCATAGCGATAACCAAAGAGGGGAAATTCCTCATGGAACGCCAATACCGCCATGCCCAGCACCTGACGGCAATAGAGATTCCGGCGGGATGCGTGGAGAAAGGCGAAGACCCGATGGAGGCTGCCAAGCGCGAACTCTATGAAGAGACGGGATATGGCGGCGGCGAATGGTCGAAGCTGATGACCATTAGTCCCAATGCCGGGGCTTGCACCAACTATAGTCATACATACCTTGCCACAGGAGTGGAAAGGCTTTCCTCCCAGCATCTCGAAGAGTCGGAAGACATCAAGGTAGTGCTCCTTGACGAGGACGAAGTGGTACGCATGCTCATGAACGACGAGTTTCATCAGGCTATGATGGCAGCACCGCTATGGAAATACTTCGCCACGAGGGGCAAGAAATGACATACAATCCAATGACTTGCCACCTATATCAACAAGCAGCTAATCAAGAATAACATGAAAGCATATACATACATTGAGAAAGGAAGGTTTGCCATGACCGACAAACCGAAACCCAAGATACAGGAACCCACCGACGCCATCGTCAGAGTGACGCTGGGCAGCATCTGTTCGAGCGACCTGCATATCAAGCATGGCAGCGTGCCAAGGGCGGTGCCTGGCATCACCGTGGGACACGAGATGGTGGGAATAGTGGAAGAGACGGGAACGGCAGTGAAGGGACTGAAAGCCGGCGACCGCGTGACGGTGAACGTGGAGACGTTCTGCGGAGAGTGTTTCTACTGCAAGCATGGCTACGTAAACAACTGCACCTCGCCACACGGCGGATGGGCACTGGGCTGCCGCATCGACGGCGGACAGACGGAGTATGTGCGTGTGCCGCTGGCCACACAGGGACTGAACCGCATTCCCGACAGCGTGAGCGACGAGCAAGCCCTCTTTGTTGGCGATGTGCTGGCAACAGGCTACTGGGCTGCACGCATCAGTGAGATAACGGAAGAGGACACCGTGCTCATCATCGGTGCCGGACCGACTGGCATCTGCACACTGCTGAGCGTGATGCTGAAAAAGCCAAAGCGCATCATCGTGTGCGAACAGTCGGAAGAACGACGGGCATTCGTAATGGCTCATTATCCGGAAGTGATGACAACGACACCGGAAGAGTGTGAGGAGTTCGTGATGAAAAACAGCGACCATGGTGGTGCCGACAGGGTATTGGAGGTGGCTGGAGGCAAAAATACGTTCCAGCTCGCCTGGCGATGCGCCCGTCCTAACGCCATCGTAACCGTAGTGGCTCTATATGACGAGCCACAGGTGCTGCCACTACCCGACATGTATGGCAAGAACCTTACGTTCAAGACCGGCGGTGTGGACGGATGCGACTGCGAGGAAGTGCTGCAGCTCATCGGGCAAGGCAAGATAGACACCACACCTCTCATCACCCACCGCTTCCCGCTGAGCAGGATTGAAGAGGCATACCGCATATTCGAAAACAAGGAAGACGGAGTGATAAAGATTGCCATCTACAACGACAATGTGTAAACAACCTTTTTTAAATCAAAGAGCTATGGTCAATTTTGATTATCAGACACCCACACGCCTCATCTTCGGCAAGGGTGTAGTAAGCGAGAAACTCGCAAGCGTAATGAACCAGTATGGAAAACGTGTACTCATCACTTATGGCGGCGGCAGCATCAAACGCACCGCTCCCGGACACGACAAGAGTCTTTATGACCTGGTGAAGGATACACTGACAGACAAGCAGGTGTTCGAACTCGGCGGCATACAGCCAAATCCTAAGTTCAACCCAAGCGTGCTTGACGGTGTGCGCATGTGTCAGGACAACGACATCGACGTGATACTTGCCGTGGGTGGCGGTTCGGTGCTCGACTGCACGAAGGCTATAGCCGGTGTTGCCGGAACGCTCAAGACAAAGGTGACGGACAATGTGGAGGAGGCATGGGACATCGTTTGTGGACGCAAACCCACAACGGCAGCAGTGCCTATCGTAGACATCATCACAATGGCGGCTACCGGCAGTGAATATGACATGGGCGGAGTGATATCGCGCACTGAGACAAACGACAAGCTGGCATACTTCTCAAAACTCGTATTCCCGGCAGTGAGCTTCATCGACCCTACATATACCTTCACACTGCCTGTGAAACAGACGTTGGCAGGCGTTTCCGACTGCATCAACCACATCATGGAGTCGTATTTCTGCGGCGACCACATCGACATGAACGACGCTTTCATGGAGGGCGCAGTGAAGTCGCTCGTGAAGAACGTGAAGATTGTATTGGAAGATCCGCAGAACTATAACGCCAGGGCTGAGATATTCTATGCCACTACTCTCGGCTGCAACGGCATCTACTGTCTCGGCAACAGTCCGAGCGGCTGGCCTATGCATGCCATGGAGCATGCTCTGTCGGCATACTACGACATCACCCACGGAGAGGGTCTCGCCATCGTGACGCCACGCTGGATGAAACATATCCTCGACTACTCTACCGGCGAACTGCACGACCAGGTGGTGGAGCGCATCGAGAAGTTCGGCAAGAACGTGTTTGGAGCTGACAACGCTGAGGCTTCAATCAAGGCGATACATGACTTCTATCGCAACATCGGCATCCCGATGACTCTGCCTGAGGTCGGCATCGACGACAGCCGCCTTGCTGAAATGGCAAAACACGTGGCTGAAACTGAAGGTCTCGACAAGGCGTGGGCGCCTCTCATGGAACAGGATATCCTCGAAATCTTCAAGGCTTGTATGAAATAAGAACAAGACAAGCCATAGGTTTCATATTCTCCCCACAGCGTGGGGAACGGAACCCCCTAATGTGGGGTTACATTCCCCACGCCAGGGGGAATTTTCGCAAAAGAACATTCGTGGTCTTGATTTCTTCAATTGGGAAATCAAGACCACGACTCTTATAATCTCAAAAACGGTCATAATACCATTTACCACAAACGGTCATAAAGCCGTTTAACGTAACAATTCATAAGTCTGGATAAAGTCGTCATGTTCGGGGAGTGTTGTCATTTCATCTTTCTTTCATCCCCATGTCTTGCCGCTATCCTCTGTGGATGCTTGCCAGATGGTCTTTTATCATCCCATCTACAAGATCGTAAGAGAATCGGCCGCCTTGGTTGGTCGAGGGTTGTGTAGTCTCGTCTGTTTCACTCAATGTCGTGTCTGTCTCACTCAATGTCTTGTCTGCCATACTGCAGTCAGACGTGACAGCCATACAAAGGTCTGTCTCGTCAGTAATGCAGTGGTCTGTTTCATTAGCAATACGCTGGTCTGTCTGTCCAGCTGTACACCCTAAAATGTTGTTGGTCAAGGGCTGGTCACTGCTGTTGGTCGAGGGCCGGTCGTTTGTTTTCATATTATTCTATTTTTCGTTAGAATATCAGATTATTTCATTGGCATCAGTCAAGTCTGTCCCTGATTTGCAATCCACACATCCATGATGCTATATATATATGAGGTGCACAAT
>CAVBFA010000052.1:0-15557 GCA_963594595.1 Oscillibacter sp.
TCAGAGAATTGCTTGCATATCTCAAGTATTTTGACGAATTTTGTATAAAGGTTGTACATACGATGGTTTGAACTTAATGTTTTTGTCACCACTAAGTTACTGAAAATCAGCGATATGTACAACTTTTTACTCATATTTATCAACTTAAATTAATTCCGCCAACGGGTATGGATTAAGCCCGAACCAGTCATTATGTCTGTCTGGATATTCTATAAAAGTGAGTTTTGTTCGGCTTTCAGCCCAAATCAATTATTAGGACCTGCTTGGGGTTGTATTTGGGGAAGAGGGGATTTTGTTTGTTTTTAATTCGCAATAGCTCGCTATTGCCATTCAAAAATTTGCAGGCTACATAAATAAATAGTACATTTGCACATTGACACCCCGGAATGCATTCCGGTGAATGCACGGAACAAAAAACTTTAGAATCATGACACGCGAAGAAACAGTACTGAACTATCTCAGAGAACACGACATACCATTCACCAACTACAACCACCCCGAAGGAAAGACCATCGAGGAGGCTAAACAATGGTGGAAGGATGACGGCAGCGTGCACTGCAAGAATCTCTTCTTCCGCAACCACAAGGGAAACAGACATTATCTCGTGTGTTTCGACAGCGACCACGATCTCGCCATACACGATCTGGAACATCTGCTGAAAGAATCGCTCGTGAGCCGCGGACTGCCTTCATGCGGAAAACTCTCGTTCGCCTCTCCTGAACGAATGATGAAATATCTGGGACTGGAACCTGGCAGCGTGTCGCCTTTCGGACTGATAAACGACACGGAAAGCCACGTGCATCTGTTTCTTGACGAGAATCTGCAGAAGGCTGACTCCCTGTCGTTCCACCCTAATGACTGCCGCGGAACGGTAGTGATAAAAAGAGAGGATTTCGAACGGTATCTCAGCATCGTGGGCAACACGTATGAATACATAAAACTATACTGACAAGCAAGCGGAATTTAGCAATTGGAGATTGCAAAATCATAGTTTTTTTACACAAAGCAATATGTCGAGTGTAAAAAAACAACTTACCTATATATTTATTATTCTTTTATTTCTTTCGTAAAGAAACATTTACTAACTTTGCATTACAAACCTTATTCAAGGTTAAATATTGCTAACAGCAAAAAAGGATGAGGAGGGGAACATACATACCCTACCCCCACAAAAAAACATATCTATCAAACAAAAAACAATTTGTAAGCTAATCAAGGACTTGCAAGTATTATACTGACATTTTTCAGCAGACAATGTGAACATACATGTCTTCTGGCCAGTTTGTCTACTTGTCCTTTATCTTCTCGACTACTAAAAGCAACTTAAAAACAATACTTTATGACAACGAAACAATTATCACTACACTGCAAGAGCATCGGAATGATGTGTCTGGCAGGAGGAGCGCTCACCATGGTGTCTTGTGCACAAGACGACCTCACGGGAGAGCAATTCGGCAGTGGAGTAAAGAATTCGCAGCTCGTGGCGCCATCGGCCGACCAGATCAGCGTGACGCCGAGCACCGACGGCAGTCAGCAGATCATAGCCTGGCCCGTGGTGGAGGGAGCCGGCGGCTATCACGCCGTGTTGACAAACGTGGACAACGGAGAAGTGGTGAAAGACACGCTCATCGACGGTATCACATTTGCGGCAAAGCGCATCGAAGACACCAACTACACGTTAGCCCTCTCGGTGCTCGACAACGAGAAGTTGAACAACAAAGGTTCTGAAGCAGTGACAAAGGCTTTCAGTACATTCACTGCCACCTATCAGGTGATTCCTACCGGTACCGACCTCGCCACTTATTTCGAGGAGAATGCAGTGCCCGATGAAGGACTCACCACCATGCTCTGCTACGACCTGCAACCCGGAGGAGAATACACAATGTCGAAGAGCGTGGACTTCGGAAACAAACAGGTGACACTGCGCACCACAAGCATCTCTAACCATGCCAAGCTGAAGCTAACGGCAGACAACGTGTCGATAAAGACCGGCACCATCTTCGCTCTGAAAAACCTCGACATCGACGCATCGCAGTCGTTCGACCCGCTGATCAGCCTCTCTACTCCCGACGAGAGCATCAAGGGCACAGGCGACTACTACATAGTGCGCGGAGCACTGACCATCAATGGATGCAACATCACGGGAGTGAACAACAATCTCATTTACGACGGCAACAAGAAATACTGCTATGAGAGCGTGGTGATAAACAACACCATGGCACATCTCACGCTCAGCAGCCAGACAAACGTCAGCGGAAACGCCGTGATATACTTCAAGGGCGGATTCGCCAACACGCTGCAAGTGAGCAACTCCACGATATGGAACACTGGAGACAGCGACAGCAAATACTTCGTGCAATACAACAATAGCGGACGCGCCACACGTGCCGGATACAACAACAGCAACGTGAACTTCCTGAACAGCACTTTCTACAACATCGCAAAGGCTGGACAGTGGGCCAACTATGGAGGATTCAACGGACAGAAGTGTGCTTATTTCGACGTGGAGCGCAACATCTTCGTTGACTGCGGAAACAAGCAGGTTATCCGACGCATCCTGGGTGGACGCTCGGCATCGTCATACGACGTGGTGAAGACTCAATACAACACCTATATGTTTGACGGAGAATTCGAAAGCACCGGCGGTATCGTTGAGAACTACGACGTGACTGGCAACTGTCTCGAAACCGACCCTGGTTTCAAGGATGCCAAGAACGGCGACTTCACCATCAGCGGTTCGGCACAGCTGGAAAACAAGACCGGCGACCCTCGCTGGATAAAGACAGCTGAATAACAAGAGACTGGCAACATTCGAAAACAAATGAAACACAAGACAAGAATCATGAAAAGGAAAACGATAATCAGCTTATGCTTCGGATGCTTGGCACTGGTTTCCACACCTATCCATGCACAGCAGCAGAACCAGACAATAAAGGGCACCGTGGTTGACCAGAACGGCGACCCCATCATCGGTGCTACAGTGCGCCTGGTGGGCAGCAAGGGAGCAAACACGGGTGTCATCACCGACATCGACGGTAACTACAGCATCACGGCGCCAAAAGGCAGCAAGGTGAACATCTCATACATCGGATATCTATCACAGACGGTAGTGGCTGGCGGAAAAGCACAGCTCAAGGAAGACGCTCAGAATCTGGAAGAGGTAGTGGTAGTGGGCTATGGCACACAGAAGAAGGCCCACCTCACCGGTTCTGTCGGCACGGTGCCGATAGACGACATCAAAGACCTCTCTGGAGCAAGTCTCGCATCATCCCTCTCCGGACTCATCAACGGAGTGAGCGTGAGCGGCGGCGACAGACAGGTGGGACAATCGTCGAGCATCACCATCCGCGACGGAGGTGTATTGCGTGACTTCACAGGAAACGCTGCCGGTCCGCTCTACGTCATCGACGGCTACGTATATCCTAACGATATAAAGAACCTGGGCGAGGAGGCGTTCAACAACCTCGACCCTTCTGAAGTGGAGAACATCTCAGTGCTGAAAGACGCATCGGCTGCCGTATATGGAGCTCGCGCTGCAAACGGTGTTATCCTCGTCACTACGAAGAAGGGAAAGATGGGAGCGCCGAAGATTTCATACAACGGCACATTCGGTATCACCGACGCCATGTCAACGCCGAAGATGCTCAACGCATACAACTACGGCCGCCTGTATGACATCATGACCGACAACGACCCGAGAAGCACATCGCTGAACCGCACCACATCACTGTTCCAGCAGGATGAGCTGGAGGCGATGAAGGGACTGAACTACGACCTGCTCGACAAATACTGGGACACGGCAGTGACTCAGCAGCATAGCGTGAACGTGAGCGGAGCCTCCGACAAGGTGAACTACTTCGCCGGAATTTCTTACTTCACACAGGACGGTAACCTGGGCAAACTCGACTACGACCGTTGGAACTACCGTGCGGGTGTCGACGTGAAGATAAGCCGCAACCTGAAGGCAAACCTCAACGTGAGCGGAAACTTCAGCGAACTGAACAAGCCTAACAACTCTATCGGTAACGGCGGACTGGAGAACGACTACCGCAACCTGCTCTACCGTCCGCGCTACATTCCGGAACAGGTGAACGGCATGCCGATTCTCGGCTACGGAGTGAGCAACGCCCAGACTAACGAGTCGCAGACATATTCTTATGGTCTGATGCAGAACAACGGCGACTACGCTGAGACGAAGACAAACAACATGACCGTGAATGCCGGACTGGAATATGACTTTGAATGGAGCAAGGTGCTCAAGGGTCTGAAGCTGAGACTGACCTACTCTAAGAGCATCAACAACGACAAGGGCAACCAGTATGGTTCCAAGTTCACATTATATAAGATGGTGAACCGCACCGGTAGCGGACAGCATCTCTATACTCCAATCGCCGGCGAGGAATACGACACATACCTCTCACAGGACAATTTCGAGCCAACGACACTCGACAACGGCAACTATATCTCTCGTTCCATGTCGCGCATGGACAACTATCAGATAAACTTCACGGCAAGCTACGGACGCAAGTTCGGTCTCCACGACGTCAACGCCCTCTTCTCAATAGAGAAGTCGGAGTCTGAATACGAGGATCTGAGCGGCCATGCCACGGAACCTTATTCATTCACCAACTTCCAGTCTAACGGTGCTTCGGGCACTAAGACTCCAAGCTGGTCGAGAAGCGAGTCGGCAAGTCTCTCATACATCGGACGTGTGAACTACGCCTACGCCGACAAGTACCTCTTCGAGTTCCTCATCCGTTCTGACGCTTCCACAAAGTTCGCCCCTAAGAACTACTGGGGTGTGTTCCCGTCAGCAAGTATCGGATGGGTGATGTCACAGGAGAAGTGGTTCAACAATGCCCTGCCATGGGTTGACTTTCTGAAGCTCAGAGGATCATTCGGTCTGACTGGCCGCGACAACACCACAGCATGGCTCTGGATGCAGCACTACGGCATCTGGAACAAGACAAGCGACAATGCCGTGTTTGGAGAAGGAACAACAAACAGCGGACAGTCGATACGTATGGACAACGGCAATGCCGACGTGAACTACGACGTGCATTGGGACAAGTCGTACAAGGCAAACTTCGGTATCGACTTCAACGTGCTCTCACAACGTCTCGGCGTGACTCTCGAGGCATACAAGGTGTGGAACCGTGAGATGTTCATGAACCTGTCGCAGTCGGTACCGGCAACGGTGGGCTGTCTGTCGGCTTCTACCAACCTTGGCAAGATCGACAACTGGGGCTATGAGGCAAGCATCACATGGAGAGACAAGATCGGCAAAGACTTCAAATACCGCATCGGTGTGAACTTCGGCTATAGCGACAACAAGGTCATCAACAGCGACTTCGCCACAGACTACGTGTACAGAACAGTGCAGAAAGGTGACCGCTTCGACATCGGAACATGGGGAATGGAATGCCTCGGAATGTTCCGCAGCTATCAGGAGATTCAGGAGTATGTGAAGAAATACAACATCACCAACTATATGGGAATGGCTCCAGACCAGATCAAGCCGGGTATGCTTATCTATAAGGATGTGCGCGGAGCTGGCGGCACAGGAACACCTGATGGTATCGTCAACGCCAACGACGACCAGGTGCGCATCTCCCACCGTGCCAGCAACCCATACGGATTCACCACCAACCTTCACGCCGAGTGGAAGGGCCTCTCTGTAACGGCTCAGCTCAGCGCCAGCTGGGGTTCGCGTTCTGTGATCCCGACATCTGCCCTCAAGGCTTCTTACGGCATTGAAGCACAGAACATGCCTTCGTTCTGGAATCCTGACGATGTGTTCGTATACAACGACATAACTGACGGAGCAGGCAATGTGGTGGTATCTCAAAACCGCGACGGTTCGCTGCCAAACCCATCATACACCATCAACAGCCAGGCATCAAGCTTCTGGACTGTCAGCGGCACAAGGGTTTCGCTTAACCGTCTCACCGTGGCTTACAAGATTCCTAAGATGGCATGGTTCAAGGCAATCGGTCTGGAGAGCGCCAGGGTGAACATCACAGGACAGAACCTGCTGAGCTTCTACAACCCCTACCCTGACAACTTCATCGACCCTCAGTGCAGCTACGGCAGCTATCCTAAGCTCCGCAAATGGACTATCGGTGTGAACCTGACTTTCTAACGTATAACTCATAATCAAGGAATAACAACAATGAACAAGAATATAATAAAAGTTTGCAGCATCGCGTTTGCAGCATCTTTTCTCGCCTCATGCAGCGACAGTTTCCTCGAGGAGAAGAAAGACAACAACAACGTGAACAAGGAGGTCTACAACGACTTCCGCGGAGCACAGCTGCGCGTCAACTCCATCTATGGCGAATGCCTTCCAAACCCAAGTTCGGTATCGGGATGGAACAACAACTGCACGGGTCTCGCCTCCGACATACAAGCAAAGGCTACAGAGGAATACTGCGGAATGAGCGGTTCGAGCGAACAGAGCTTCGTGAATCCTCTCTATGAGCTCGATGCCCTTACCGGCAACGTGGTGCCTGATTATTTCACCAACGAGCAGAAGCATCTCTCCAACGTTTGGGGACGCATCCGCAACATCAACGACGTGATTGCCGGACTGGAAGGCTGCACACTGAGCGAGAGCCAGAAGAACCAGTTGCTCGGACAGGCTTACTTCTTCCGTGCATGGTGTTACTACCAGCTCGTGAAATGGTATGGCGGTGTGCCTATCATAAAGGAGGTGCAGGAAACTTCTCCAAGTTCGTTCACACCTCGTTCATCGGCAAAAGACTGCTTCTCTTTCATCATCAGCGATCTCGACACCTCTGCCAAGCTGCTCACCGATGCCACCACACATGGCGGATGGAGCGGAAGCGACTGGGGCAGAGTGACTTCAGGCACAGCGCTTGCCTTGAAAGGACGCGTTATGGTGTTGTGGGCAAGTCCGATGTTCAACCGCGCCAACGACCAGCAGCGCTGGCAGGATGCCTACGAGGCTATAAAGGAGAGTCTGCCAGTGCTCAACGCCTGTGGATACGACCTCTACACCGGCACTAACGATGTCAACGCTTCTGCCTTCGCCACGATATTCGGACAGACGAAGAACTGCGAAGATGTCTTCGTGACGCTCTTCAACACCGAAGACCCTATGCAGAGCGGCGAGGCCGGCGACAAGGGAAAGAACAACTACTGGGAGAACAATATCCGTCCGGCAAACACCAACAACCGCACCGGCGGTATGGAACCGGCTGCAATGATAGTAGACATGTTCCCGATGGCAGACGGCAAGCTGCCTTCTTCGGCATCTACATACAACAAGTTGGAGAAGTCTTCATTTGAATACGACCGCAACTATCCGTTCATGAACCGTGACCCTCGCTTCTACCGCACCTTTGCCTTCCCTGGTGTGCGTTGGGCTTACAACGGCGATGCCAGTCAGGGCGGAGTGAACAACAACCCTCAGGACGGTGCCAACTATGCTCTTTGGAACTATGTATGGTATACCAACCAGGACGATGCGGGCAACGTGGAGAGCGGTGAGGCTTATGGTGCCGACAACCTGCTGAAAAACAAGAAGGGTCTCTACGTCAGAAAGCGCACAAGCGACTACGACCTCGGTTCGTCGCTCTATGTATACAACAGTGGATACTCTCGTGGCGCATTTGCCAGAAGCGCTTCGCCATTCATCGAGATCCGCTATGCCGAAGTTCTCCTCAACTACGCTGAGGCTGCATGTGGCGCCGGTCATATGGATGTGGCAGTAGAGCAGTTGCAGAAAATTCGTTCGAGAGTGGGCTACACGGCAGAAAACAACTACGGTCTGCCTGCCAATCTGGCTTCCGACCAGGCCACTTGTATGAGTGCCGTATTGCTGGAGCGCCAGATAGAATTGGCATACGAGGGCAAGCGTTTCGATGATATGCGCCGCTGGATGCTCTACGATGGTGGAGCGACAAAGGTAGCAGGTGCTCCAGACACTTGGACTCTCACCGGATGGGGCGGCAACACCTGTCAGTGGCTCGGATTCACACCGCTCAACGGACAGCGTCGCGAGCGCATGGAGTTCCGTGTGGCCGACAAATACGGTGTTGGCGGCACTACCTACGAGAGCGACCCGCTCATCAAGGCTGGTGTCAGCCGCTGTCAGCCGATAGACCTGCGTCAGCCGCTTGCCGCACAGCAGGAGCAGCTCAAGACATGGTATCAGGAGAACCTCGTGAGAAAGGACAACAAGGGTGACGGCCGTGACTCTTACCATCAGGACCTCACCATCAGCTATCGCGCAAAATACTACTTCCTCGGCTTCTCGCTCGGAGCAATGAACCGCAACGACGCTCGTCTGAAGCAGACAATCGGATGGAGCGACAACCGCGGCGGAACAGGTACTTTCGACCCGCTGGCTGAAACAAGCAAATAACAGGAGTCTGAACTCGACAATAAAAATGGCACGCCGAATGATGGCGTGCCATTTTTATTTGAATCCCAACCGGTCATTCAAGCAAGTCCTAATGACCGATTAGGGTTTAAACCTCTTGTCCTTTCTTTGCCAGATATTCGGCGAATATCCTTGCAGCACTTTCCACCTTTGCCGCACAAGGACGCTTCTTGTAGTATTCCGCCGTGCGCTCCGAAGCCACATAGCTGTTTGTAGCCTTCTCGTAGCCTTTCAGTCCGAGAATTTCGGCACAGATTATAGAACCGTTCTGCTGCTTTGATTCTTCGAGCAGCTGCTGCACAATCTTGTAGCAATGTGATTTTCCCTCGTTGTCAGCGCCCTCGGTCTGTCCTTCTTCCAGACCAATGAGCATCACCAGTCCCGACACTGCACCACACATCATGCGCATCTTGCCTACTCCGCCCCCGAATCCGGCAGCGATTTTCAGAGCCAGTTTCTCGTCGAGTCCATAGATGTCGGCAAATGCAGCCACCACACTCTGGCAGCAGCCATAGCCCTGCATAAAATAGTCTACTGCACGTTCTACACGTGCCTCCAATTCTTCTTTCATTTTTATTGTTTTGTTTAAGGTTTTGCTGCAAATGTAATGCTTTATTTTGAAAAAGACTGCAAACAGGTATAAAATACTATATCAAACGGGCTAATTACCGTTTTATGGCTAAACAAATCTCGCCTCCCAGTCACTCAGCACTTTTAGCATGTCGTCTGGCAGATAGCCCAAAGCTTTTCTTCGCATCTCTTCGGGAATCGGCCATATTGCTTCTGCAATGCTTCCCACTATGGCTCCAAGGGTATCGGCATCCGCCCCGAGAGAAACGGCAGTGCGGATGGCATCCTCAAAGTTGACGCTCTTGCTGATGATGCATAATGCCACGGGAACGGTGCCCTGACAAGTCTCGTCAAACCTGTTCTGCACAGACTCTCGACGTATATTGATGTCGTAGCCAGAAAATTCCACGCATGGAGCTATCACCTTCTCCATCATCTCGCCATGAAGAACAGGTTCTCCTTGATGACACCTGCGCAGCTTCAATGCCAGATATATGGCAAGCGCCACGGTCTGTGCGCCCTTGATACCTTCTGGATGGTTGTGGGTGCAGGCTGCCGACTGTTCTGCATTGGCAAGCACACTCTCTTCGTCGCTGAACGCCCAACCTATGGCACTCACTCTCATCGCCGCTCCATTGCCATAAGACCCATAGGGCTGTGGCTCGTCGCTTCTCACCCACGCGTTGAATCTGCCTCCATAGCTACCCATAGGGTTCGGATAGCGTCTGCACCATTCATGGAGAGCTGCACCATAGCCTTTCTGATGCATTATGGCATCTGCCACGGCGATAGTGCAGATGGTATCGTCGGTAAAGTCGTTCTTGTCGGAAAACAACTCGAAATTATAATCATTGGTGGAGAAAAACTCCCAACGGCTACCGACAATGTCGCCGATTATCGCTCCTAACATAGTATATTAATCGTTGTGTATTTCTTGTTGTTTTTAGAATTCCAGCCGGAATCCTTTCTGCTTCAATTCCTTGTATTTGTCCTCATTGAAACTGAAGAGGAAAGCCTTGCGCTTTGGCGTAGGCCACACCGTCTCGTCGAGTTGTGTGAGGATGTCGAGATGCAGCATCTTCTTGGCAAAGTTGCGGCGGTCGAAATGTACGCCGAGGATTGCTTCGTATAGCAGCTGCAGTTCCTTGAGCGTGAACTTCTCGGGCAACAGATCAAAGCCGATGGGCTGGAAGTGGATTCGCTCGCGCAATTTGCTCATCGCCATGCGCAGGATGCTCTCGTGGTCGAATGCCAACTGTGGGATTTCATCCATTGAGAACCACTGTGCTTTGGCGGCATCGTCGCCTCCCTTCACCTCTTCCGTCTTCACCAGGGCAAGAAAGGCGATGGAGATGACACGCTCTCGTGGGTCGCGGTTGGGCGAACTGAAGCAATGGAACTGTTCCAGATAGGTGGCTGTCATATTTGTCTCTTCCTTCAGTTCTCTCATAGCTCCCTCTTCGGCGCTCTCGTCCATCTTCAGAAATCCGCCTGGGAATGCCCATTTCCCTTTGAACGGGTCGATGCCGCGCTGTATGAGCAGGATTTTTAGTTTCATTCCGTCGAAACCGAAAATCACGCAGTCTGTAGCGACTGCCGGATGTGGATATTTGTAGCTATACATTTTCTCTTCCATTTTTCCGATTGTTTTATGTTCTCTTACACCCTTGTGTAAGTTTTACGCCGCAAAGATAATCACTTTTAGTATAAGCTCCAAATGTTATAGGTAAAAAAACAAGCAAAAGTCGCCTTATAAGATATATATAGCCGTAGATCCATCAGGTCACTTTTCTGATGTACTCCAAAGAACACCTGAATAAATCGCCAAATCACTGATATAGATAAAACCAATAATTACAACTTTTCCACAATAATCATCAACCATCTACGCCACATATCCGTTATTTATAACGCTGTATTCAAGGATAAAACATAGACTTGTAATCTCTAAAACATAGACTTGTAATTCATGAAGTATTGACCTCGTATTTCCCCCACGCCGTGGGGAACAGAACCCCCTAATGTGGGGATGTCTTCCCCCTGGTGTGGGGAAAATATGGGATGCCGGAAGACGTGATACTTCTATGATACATCTGTGATACTTTTCTGTAAAATATCCAGAAAAGTATCATCGGGTTAAGTCGTTAGTCTATAGTATTTTAGGGACTTGGCGGCGGCCGAGAATGATACTATGATACCAAAAAGGAAGCTACTTGATACAGAAGGTTTTTGTTTTCCTACCAAGGTATCACATTAGTATACTTCTAATTGTTCATTAAGCATTTATGTCATTCATAGAGAACCCTAAATGTTCAACTTTGTTCTTTATTGCAATGGCTTTTTCTGCATTGTTTATTGTTTTTATGAAACGCCCGTCATCCATTTTCTTTATATAGTTTGATACTGTTAATTTCTCAATTTGAGAAAGTGTTTTTTCAGTCTTGTTCCATTCAAGCACAGCATTCCACCATTCCTTCGTAATAGCGTTCGCTTGGGCTATAATGTTGTATTCCTCTTCACTATAATTATCTCCACTGCCAGAAGACAGTAAAGAATAAGGGATGTTACAACAACCTTCTATCAAATCTTTTATGTCTTCCCAGCACTTGGCGTTTTTAGTGAACGACCTTGAATTGTCCAAATCAAGATGACAATTGATTTTTACAACAAGTCTTTCAATAATTTCTTCCAGTTGAGGCTGAACTTTCTCGTTTTTCCAGATATATGCAAGGTCGAGTTCTTGATTCGACAGATAAGAGATGGCAGACATCGTATAAGCTGTAGTCCTTGACTTAAAGCCTTTTTGCTCACATCTTTTTTCATAGCATTTTTCTATATCATCATACAAAATGCTCAATGCAACAACTTTATGCCAGTAGGCTACGTCGATAGTTTGATGGTTCTTTTTTAGTGCAAACATATAAGATGCAAAACATTTTTCTCGGCTATTACATGCAATATGCGGTTTCATATCCCAAATTCCCATAACCCTTGCAACATCAATCTTGGTAAGCATCTGGTCTTTAGGATATTCTCTTTTGAATAAATCTTCTTCGATCTTATTTAGACTGGCGCGTTTGTCTGTATATTGTCCTCTCATACGTTCAAAGAACCACTTCGTTTTGGATATCGGAGCGATTTCATCATTGCTTAGTTTCTCCAACTTTATCAAATATTCCTCTCCAGAATCAAAGTCTGATGGTTTGATGCCGGTTTGACTGTTGGCGCATTTGGAGATTGACTTCACAATCTCTGAATATTTTTCCTTGTCTTTGACAACGCTAACTTTCATTTGTACATACACTTTGCTCAAATCACAATCTTTGGCACTTGCTATGGAAGCGGTGGTCTGACCACCATTGACAATTTGCCAATCTCTCAGTTTCGTGATATACTGAACACGGCCTGTTTGTTTCAGTTCAACTTCGCTTGCAGTTGTCGAAATGCCATTGTTATATGAGAAAAACATTTCAGGCTTGTTCCTAATTGTAGACATTATACTCTTGTTGACCTTGCTTTTGTTATGCAGGAATGCTCTGACATTCTTTTCGAGTAATAATGACCTGTATTGATTGTATATTTTAGCAAGTATATCTCCAGGGATGATTGCAAGGAATGTATCTACACAAGGATTCTCATCGTCTACTTTCAAGCATTGGATTTTTGGGGATACAAGTGTATTGTTTTTTGCCTCTTTGCTTGGGACAAAGTATTTTATGTCATGTTCAAAATCTATCTCTATTTTATTGTTTCCCTGCTTTATTTGTTCTTGTTGGTATACTTTGGCTATATCCCAAATGTTATATTCACAAATGACTCCATCCTCATCTTTGTCTGGAGAACTTATTTCATCTGAAGAAGAAACAACGCCATCGGTTAAAAGATAGAATCTTATTATGTTGACATTGCCTTTTGATTCTCGGATAATGCTTATTGCCTCTTGTACTTCGCTGTTAAACTCCTTCTCCATTCCACCGAATGATGCCTTACGCTTTATGCATTGGTCATAGAATTCGCGAAGGTAGTTGAATCCGCTTCTGATTCTCGAATCAACTCTGGATGCTAACGGCGTTACATGAATAAAAAGGAAGAGATCGAGTGATTCCGCTTCATCATTATACCCATAGGCTGTAAGTTTTGCCTTAGGACTTGAAAATGTGCAGATGTCTGGTGCACTGACTTCTTCGCATTCTTCCATACAGTCAAGATAATATCTTGCAATTTCTGTTTCAATATTTGTATTGTTGGTTTCTACAGAGTCCTGTACTGTATCAAGGACATACTGGGCAAACTCTTTTATGTTCATGGGGTATAAGTATTTTTATTTAGTTCAGATTATATAATTAGTCAAAGGGAAACTTTTCTTATCATTCGCTGGTTCTCTTCCTTATTGCAGTGGTTTTCTGCGAAATGTCCAAAGAACTTAATTATATGGCAAAGCTGCAGCACGTAACTGAAGAACAGCTCTTTTTCTTTCTCGTCAATAATCAGGTCCTTGTCATCAATGGTATACTCATTGGACTCGGATGTATGGGAATTGGCACTTGCAAAGTTAAGGATGTTTTTTGTTATATAGCCCATATAATCGGGAAATATTGTATCACAGTCTTCCCCATACCTTAGCATACTGTGCTTGGTGGGCTTGCCAGACATGAAGCGGCTTGCATCAAGTAAATTCAACTGGCCGGCCCTTTCAAAACATTCCGAAGGTAGTAACCCTATACGGTGGGCTGCTCTGAAGATGTGTTCCAACACCTTGCGCAAAGGGTTGCCCTGATATTCAAAATGCGTGTCGCTTTCTGGATAGTAAAGGTTGCATAACATTTTTAGCATTATGTTACGGGCTTCTTTGTCGATAATCTTATCATTGCCTAAATATTGGAATGTGTCCTGATATCGGAATAAGATGATGTTTGATAATTTGTTACTTGCCACTCTTATGATGTTCTCAAACAGTTTATCCGAGCTATTCTCGTTCTGAGCAGGACTTGTTTTTGAATAAAGCATATTTCCCCATTCCTTTTCATAGTCTGAATGACTATACATTGCTATTTCCATAGCAGATTTGAAGCCATCCATCGTACCGGCAGATAGAATATACCATGGAATTGAAGATTGTTTCTTGCCGAAAATCTGGTGCAGTGATGTCAATACCTTATGAATGAAGGTGCTTTCTTCCGGATTGTCTGCATTCATCTTGCATTCTGCATCTAAAATAATTGCAGAATATTCATCAAAATTATCTTTGAGGAGATTCTCTGCATCTTCCCAGTTGCTGACATGGCAGAGGTCTATCCCATAGTCCTCTGCTTTGATTTGGTAAGCTTTTGTTATGGATGTGTCATCATCTATCCATAGAACCTTGTATGTCATTTCGTTTGCCATTCAAATTATCCTTTAATGTCCTAAATATTATTGTTTCCTTTGAAAGTCAGCTTGTAGCCGACAGGGAATTCTTCTTGTGGGGCAGAAATAAATTCCACGTCACCTTTGAATTCCCTCATAATATATTTTATCTCGTATCCTCCTATGCCATAATGCGACTGACCACTCCGAGACGATTTGCCATAGGTGAAGACATCTACAGGGGAGAAGTCCTTATGGACAGGATTCCCGTTATTCGAGATTATTATGCATGGGCGTCCTTCTTCTGTATCATTCAGTTCGATTTTCACAATGTTGGCAGCTGATGCTTCATTGTTGAAACCATGACTGCAGGCATTGTTGATGATGTCGTCAAACGCCATGGTGAGTGCCTGGGGGGAGAATGTAATGTCTTGCATGTTCTTGTTTCCAAGAATTGAAGCAGGATTATATTCGTATGTGAATATCGGACTCTGATGTTCTTTTATGTATGTCTTGATAAAGGTATTCAAAGACATAGTTTCCGTTTGCATGCCATCTGTACGCCAGAAATTGTCTACCTGCATCCGTAATTTATCAATCGCCATTTGTATATTAGAGTATATTTCAGAAACCTGAGTTTTGTGAATTCTGCCTAGCTCTTTTGTATCATCCACAATGCCGTTTCCCTCTTTGCGGACTTTCAGAAGCAGGTCCCACCAGTTACCGAGATTGAACAGAGTCTGTCCGATAGCATGCTTCTTCATGCGGACATCCTGCCTGAACTCTTCTGCCGATTGCAAGAGCTGTCTGTCAGCCTCTTTCAGGTTCTTGCGGGCTTCTTCAAGAGATTTGCGTGCATCCTCTTTACACCTGCGCTCTTGCTCTTCCAAAGAAGGTACAGCAATCTTGATTTCAAGGAAAAAACTGGTTTTAAGAATGTTTTCAGGCTTCTCAGTAAGCATTTTCGCCTGAGCGTTGCAATATTCTTTTGCCAATTCTCTTAGCAGGTAATCTTCGCTTACGCATCCTTTCCTTACTCTGAATGACGTTATTCCTTCCTGTAGTGCGATAGTTTGCCCAATGTTATTGAGCTTTCCAAACGTCAACTTGTCTTCTTTGAAGCCGGTTAAGATACAGTTCTCGTTAAGGGCATAATATGTGGATGCGCCGTATTCAAACATCCTTTGGCGTAAATCGCAGATTCTCCTCTTTGTGATTTCGTGAGAATCAATGT
>CAVBFA010000052.1:15567-18787 GCA_963594595.1 Oscillibacter sp.
CCGTATATTCATTGCCTAAATCCTCACTCCTCAATATTGGCATTTCTTTTTTCTCTTCTTCGATTTTGCGACATGCCACGACATCTACAAATTCTCTTAAAGGAATATATTTTTCGCCATTCTCCAAAGCAGGAAGTTTCTTGTCAATAAGATACTGGTGGCTTACGATATTGTCCTTTCCACCTGCAAACAGAGAGTAATGTATCCTTTCTTCGTATAGAGGATTACATTCTTTCTGATTTATTACTTCCATTAGTGCTTCGACATTCAACTCTCCATTAGGATAAGTTTCTTGACTCTGATTGCCAGGCTCCATTGTTCTGGAAAAATCCTTATTATAAAAACTGTCGCCAGTTGCATCAATCATGCGGATCATTCCTGCATTATCTTCGCTTCTTTCTATATGCAAAAGGAACGGATCCTCTACACTACAGTCAAAACGATTATTTAACAGGATGACTGTTGCACTATAGGCTCTCTCTTTATCGAAAAGTCTATTGAAATGACGCCAAAAACTATTGTCTTGCAGGTAACTTTTCGGTAGAATACAATCAAGCGCACCACCCTGTTTCAGATAATAGGCCCAAACTACGAGGTTTGTTCCTAGAGTTTCGCCTTTGATTTTTTGAGGATTCGACCATAATCCATCAGAGAATTTAAGTCTGTTTTTACATTTTTGGCTCAGAGTAGGGTTGCAGACTAAAATATAGTCTGGTTGACTGTTTAAATATTCAAGATTTTGAAAGACGTCACTATCCCCATAGACTATTTCCGCTTTTACCCCAAGGCTGTCGAGCAAGATTTGGAAATAGGCGTTTGTATAATTAAACTGGCTGTCATCATCGCATGATTCATTTTTACATTCGATATAATATTCTGCATCGGGATTGTATAGCGCGAAATCTGGAACTTCGCCATAGGGCAGGTATATGTGTTCTTTAGCCTTACGCCTGCCGCTTAGTCTCGTACAGAGGTCCAGATAGCTCTTGGGAGTCTTGTATATATTAAGCGGTGGGTCATTGGAAAGTATTTCTTCAATAAAGCCATCGTCACCGTATCCGTCAATACTGACATTGTTCATCCATCCGGACTTCTCATAGCAGTATTTTATCACCAGGCCGCATTCTGCAACAAGCACATCGATATCTTCTTGAGAAAAGTAGTCGTGCAGATTGAATATGCAGTCCTTGAAAGGCTCTAGAAGTTCTGCTTTTGCATCAGGCTTTTGTGAATAGAGGGTTACAATGACATGCTTCATCGTATCTGTCTGGGAAATCTTGCTTCCACGTCTGTAGTTGTTGTTCTTGATGAAGTTGTCTACGATTTCCTTTGCCTTTGTTGAAAGCGTGTTGTTCTGTGACATAATTGAAAAGTAATTAGAGTTAAACATCTATATGTTTCGCCATCATTTCCGAATGACAATGCAAAGGTATTACCCTTCTGTGCGGTCTTTTTGCACAGTTAAATATTTTTTGAGATTTTCTTCGATTTTGTTCTTTATTTCCTCTCTGAACCACGCTGGTGACACTACTTCTACATCGGGGATGTAAGAAAATATAAGTTGGCGCAACTCATTGTTGGGCTTTACTTTAATGGAGATAGTGTGGTCGTCCATATTGACGGTTTCTTGTGACGGATGGATTGGTTTGGACAGTACATATGGAAATCTGCTTGCTTCAAACCGCAGGATTATTGTTTCTATTGGAGTGTTTTTGTCAAGCAGGGTAACACCTATGATGTTGTCGAAATATGTTTTGAAATCAACCGAGTCGTTTTTATGAAAGGCTATGTCGGATTCCTTTATGGATTGTATCCTGTCAAGTGCATAGATGGAAATCGCATTATATTTGTCGTTATATCCCAAAACAAACCATCGGTTATTATATTGTTTGACGAAGTATGGATGGATTATAGCGTTGTGCTCTTTTCCCTTGAAACTGCAATAATGAATATGGAACGGTTGATGATGTATGGTCATGTCTATCACTTCTGACAAGAATTCCAGTCCTCTCAGTTGCTCGTTGTTTTCAAATGCAATCAGATTTTCCGTATTGGGTTTTATATTAAAGCGGTATTCAAGATTGGATATTACTTCTTCGAGCCATGCATTGGCAGGTGTGCCTCTGTATTTGCCAAGCATTTCGATTGTTGAGCGCAAATCCTTGATTTCTTCTGCACTTAACTCGTTGTCGAAAATCGAGAAACCGGAATCTTCATATCTGTAGTAGCATTGTCTTCCTATACCCAAAGGGTATGCCTTTATAGGAGCATTATAAGAAACCCTATCGCGCATGTATTTGATGTCATCGCGGATTTGTCTGAGGCTTATAACCTGTCCTGTCAAGTCAGACAAATTTTCATTGACTTCATCTACGAGTTCTTCAATAGTATATTTATGCTTGAAGTTACTGAAGCATCTGTCCAGTATCTTATATCTGAGTTGTGCGTTCTTGTTTGTAGGCATAGGTATATGCTTGATGATTAATTGAAATGCTTTAGAAAGTTAAATTTCTTTTTCTATGTATGTGGATTGATGTATTTCTCTGCCATAATGCTGCATTTATTATTCAATCAGCAAATTTAAGGTGTTTTTGATAATTATCCTATGGTCATGCCTGTATTTTTGCTTTTTGAAATGTTTTACTTCCTGCTTCCTTCAATTCCTAACATACCATGAGCACTATCTATTTAATCAAACGCCTTACAAAAAAATCAGAAGATTAATTTGTAGGATGTCCGTTCTATGTTATCGTTTTTGATAACGTTTTAATAATTTAAAGCATTAAGAGTCAGTAAATTAAGCGTAAAACATAAGACAAATTTAGCTACCAAAAGGGCTGATGCAGATTTGCATAACTTAGCGAATGATTATCAATGATTTAGATGATTATTACATTGTTTTTGATACTAAAAACAGGAACACAGAACTGAACACCGTAGTTACTAACGTGAAGAACCTTCCAATCACCATTGTTTTTTATGGTGATTGGGCAGTGGAAAATTTATTACTTCAATTTAGAGACCTCATCGAGTGACATTCCCGTCATTTCTGCAACAAGCTCAGCAGAAATACCCTTGAGAAGCATTTTTTTCGCAACCTCTACAATTCCTTCCGCACGTCCTTCTGCACGTCCTTCTGCACGTCCTTCCGCATATTTCTTCTTCTCCGCAGTCCGTATGGCATTCACGATGTCGCGGTATGCATTGACGCTGTCTTCAT
>CAVBFA010000053.1:0-18703 GCA_963594595.1 Oscillibacter sp.
CGTTCAATGTAATATTTTATAACTGCTTGCAGTCTTTTGCTTTTTATAAGGCGTCTTTTGTCTGTTTTTAATTCGCAATAGCTCGCTATTACTCATTAAAAGCCAAACAAAATCCACTCTTCTAAAAAATCAAAATCCAAGCAAGCCCTAATGACCGATTTGGGTTAAAAAAATCATTCTCTTTCTTGTGATTTCTATCCTGCACATACGCATATCTGCACAATAATTCAAATCGGTCATTTTTTGAAGGGAAATGAGCGGTTTTCAAAATATAATTTATAACTTTGCATTCAAAGTTCAAAGTGGTAATTTGAAAAATGGCGGTATATGATAAGTAAAGACATACTTAAACAAGTTTTGGCAAGCAACCAAAAGGACATAGAAAACTACAAGATAGCTCCTCGTCAGTTGCCTTCCGACGATTTCACGTGTCGTGTGTTTGTTGGCGTACGTCGCGCAGGCAAGTCGTTTATGCTGTATCAGAAGATACAGCAGATGTTGGCATTGGAGCATGGTTGGGACGACATGCTCTACCTGAACTTTGAAGACGACCGCCTGGCACTGTTTGATAGAGGTGATTTTGAACTGATATTAGAGTCGCATGCGGAAATGTACGGAAAACGCCCAATGCTCTTTTTGGATGAAATTCAGAATATTGAAGGTTGGGAAAAGTTTGCTCGTCGTTTGGCAGACGCAAAGTATTCCGTATGGTTAACAGGCAGCAATGCCAAGATGTTATCATCAGAGGTTATGACAACTTTGGGAGGACGATACTTGGCAACAGAAGTATATCCATACACTTTTCAGGAGTTTCTAAGAATACAAGACATCCCTTATGATGAGATATCACTGTTGGCTACAGAGTCGAGAGCAAAGGTGATGCGTGGTTGGAACGAATATCTCTTGTGGGGAGGATTGCCCGAGTCGGTTGGTCTTACGGTTAAACGCAGCTATCTGAGTAGTACGTTCCAGAAAATCTATCTTGGTGATATCGTAAGCCGCAACAAAATAGCCAATCCCAACATTCTGCGCTTGATGCTTAAAAAGCTGGCGGAGAATGTGGGGCAACCGGTGTCGTATAATCGTCTGGCCAATGTTCTTTCCTCTGTGAGTGGAAAAATATCAATGCCAACGGTCTGCAAATACATCGAATATAGTGAAGCGGCATGGCTCTTGCTGCGCCTGCGAAATGTTTCTGCTCCATTTGCAGAAAAAGAGACATCGTGCAAATACTATTTCATAGATAATGGTGTGCTTGATTTGTTTCTTCTTGACGCAGAGACTATGTTGCTCGAAAATATCGTAGCCCTTGCCCTTTTTCATAAGTATGGGCATGATTCTGACAACGAGCGGGTATTCTTCTATAATGATAAAGTAGAAGTCGACTTCTATGTTCCCGACGAGGGGTTAGCCATACAGGTCTCATATAGCATCACAAAATCTTCCACAACGTATGAGCGCGAGGTTAATGCTCTGAAAAAAATACCAGGTGCGCTTTCTTGTAAGCGAAGATTGATATTGACAAACGACGAATCTGACAGAATAGAGGACAGCTTCGGCTTAATTGAAGTAATGCCTGTATGGAAATGGCTATTATTGCAATAATGCGAAACGATGCCGTCTGACGCAGGAAATACACGTCGTTCAAAATGCAATTTATAACTTTGTGGTCAAAATTCAAAGTGGCAGTTTGAACTTCGGCCGATATTCTATCTGCAAATACTTGCTTAAGCCTGCCATTGCCTAGCAATACGTTATTATATAAAAAATGGGCAAGACGCGTGCCCAACTGAGGTAAGGTGCTTTCTCAACTGGGGCAAGGTGCTTGCCCCATGTGGGCACGCGTGCTGTCCATTTTTTTTATCTTAAACCCAAATGAGTGATTTGTGTTCAGTGAAAAGCAGACTGCCCTATACGCTCACCTGTGCTGCGATATGCGGCCATGGGTCGTAGCCTTCGAGTTGGAAGTCTTCGAATTTGAAACTGAACAGGTCTTTCACGTCCGGGTTCAGCTTCATCTGCGGCAGCGCTCTCGGAGTGCGGGTCAGCTGCAGCTTTGCCTGTTCGATGTGGTTGAGATAGAGGTGGGTGTCGCCGGTGGTATGGATGAAGTCGCCCGGCTCGAGACCAGTCACCTGTGCCACCATGAGCAGCAGTAGGGCATAAGAGGCGATGTTGAACGGCACTCCGAGGAAAGTGTCGGCGCTGCGCTGGTATAGCTGCAGCGAGAGTTTGCCGTCGGCAACGTAAAACTGGAAGAAGCAGTGGCAGGGCGGCAGTTTCATGTCGTCGATGTCAGCCACGTTCCATGCGCTCACTATCATCCGTCGGGAGTCAGGCGTGTTTTTTATCTGTTCCACCACCTTCTTTATCTGGTCAATCGGTTCACCGTTGTGTCCCGGCCACGAGCGCCACTGATGTCCGTAGATAGGACCCAGTTCGCCGTTTTCGTCAGCCCATTCGTTCCAGATGCGCACACCGTGGTCTTGCAGGTATTTCACGTTTGTGTCGCCCTGCAGGAACCAAAGCAGTTCGTAGATTATCGACTTGAGGTGTAGTTTTTTGGTGGTGAGCAGCGGGAATCCCTTGCTCATGTCGAAACGCATCTGATTGCCGAAGATGCTTATTGTGCCCGTTCCCGTGCGGTCGGTCTTTTTCGTGCCCTCTGTCAGAATGCGGTCGAGGAGGTTCAAGTATTGTTGCATAAGTTTTTATTTCAAGTTTTTTTAAAGATTCAATATCCCAGTTCTTCGCCCACTATCACTACGATGTGTCTGCCCACTGGATGCGAGTTACGCATTATCTGTATGTAGTTGCAGATGGAATCAGGCGATTTGCAGTCGTGACACATACCGTCGTTTTTGCAGGGCGTATTGAGCTCGGCGAAGCGCATCATGTTTACAGGTGCCGCCAGACTGCGGGCGCGCGATATGGCAGCATCGAGGTTCTGTGCCACCTTGTTGATGCCCACCACCAGAATCACGCGTTTCGGACCGAATGTTATTGCTGCCACACGGTTGCCGTTGCCGTCGATGTTCACTATCTCGCCGTCTTCCGACATGGCGTTGACGCTCGACAGATAGTAGTCGGCATAGAAGGCGCGGCGGTATATCTCCTGTGCCTCCTCGCGGCTTGGCGCCAGGTCGCGGTCCCAGATGTCGAGACCCTCCTTGTTGTGCAGCGCCTTTGTCAGTCCCATGTCGCGGATAGTCATCGACCCGCCCCATGTCACGGAGCTTCCTTCGGGAATCATCCCGGTAATCTTCTCCACAGCCTCCTGTGCCGTGGGGCAGAAGAAGGCTTCATAGTGTCGCTGCTTCAGGTTGCCCACCAGCTTTTCGGCGAGCAATGCGTTTCTCTTTTCCTTTGGTGTCATGATATGCTGAGTTGTTATATTTATGCAAAATCGGTCATCAGACCGTTGTATTTGGCAAACCATCCAGATGATTACCAGATGGTTTGTCGTTGTGTTCAGATGGATAATGCTATGATTATCAATGAGTTGGCGGCAGAAACCAGATGGTCTGATGGTTTTTTCGTTTTTTTTCAGTGAATTATGTTTTTATGGATTTTCATCAAGGATGATGCCTGTATGGATCCACGTCGGTGATCTTCGGTCTTTCAGGTCCCGGATAAGGCTTGCTGTAGTATAGCGAATATTTGCCGTCGGTCCATATCTTCTGGTATCTCCTTATGAGCGAGAGTTCCTCCATGATGTGCTTGTAGCCATCCGTGAGATTCTCCTCGTCGAGCAGCACGTATGGCAGCTCTTTGGTATGCTTCCATGCCACTCTGATGTAGCGGTCGTTCATGCGGTCGGTGCTGTATACCGTGGAGTACACCGCCCACGGCTTGCAATCCAATATCGACACGGCAGGCAGCGAGAACGAGCATATCATATAGCTACCCCGGCGGATGTGGGGTTTCACCTCGTGGATGAGATAGTTATACATGTCGGCGTTCTCCTTTGTGGTGAGGATGCCGCGGGTCAGCGGACTGTCCACGGTGTAGCGGCATGCTATGCGGTTGCCCTCTTCCATCTGCTTGTGGGTGAGGTTGAAGAACAGCAGTCCGGCACCCAGCACACCTATCATACACATGGCGGCATGTCTCTCCAGCTGTTCCTTCTTTGGCATCAGTTCCTCAAACAATACATACATCACGAGAGGCAGAGTGAGGAAACACGTCTCCTTGCCATAGAACGACGGTTCGGCATTGCTTCCCACCGGCATCACGAAGGGCAGGAACAGGCTGATCATCACGAGATGGGCGAGCGGAGGGTATACGCCACGGATGAAGAACACCCCCACGCCGCCAATCAGACATAGAGCCATGGTGATGTTTGAGGGGAAGAACGAGAAGTTCATCATCACGAGAGTGAGCACTATGGCGGCAGCAACCAGCGTTATCCTCATTATCCTCCTGGTCTGCTTCATTCCAGCCACGAGGATGATCCAGAACAGCATGATGTATCCGGCATTAGCCACCACCTCGGTGTAGAGGTCGTACATGCTGCGCATCACGTAGAGCATGCCGTGGGTGTCGCTCTTGTCGGAGGAGATGCCGGCGATGTCGTTGAAGGTCAGTGTGAACACGTTGTCGAGACCTTGGCAGAGCAGCACGACATATCCCAGCAGTCCGCCGAATCCCATACCGAGATAGAAGAATGTGGCGCCGTTTGACGCACTGTGTCCGTAGTTCCATTTCCTGGATATTAGCATGGCGCAGAGAGGGAGGCAGATGTATGTGATGTTCACGATGCGGAAGTATACCGCCACTCCAGCCAGCACACCGCCCACCATTATTATCCACTGGTTGTCTCTGTCGGCTCCGCCATGATAGCATAGGATGCTGAGCAGGAGCAGCAGGGCAGAATAGTCGTTATAGTTTATCTCCGTGTAGCTGCCGTAGTGGGCAAGCGTGGCGACGAGCAGTCCGGTGATGATGCTCCTTGTGGATATGTATTGCCGCAGATAGAGATACACCACGGTCTGGGTGACCAATACATAAACCAGATGCAGCACCCTGAGCCCCAGGAAAGAGTTGATGGAGAACAGTTTGCAGAGAGCCGATGTTACGTCGTAGGTGAGAATCCACTGTCCGAGGAAGTATGATGCGTAGGGGTCGCTCGTGAAATGTTGGTATCCCGACATATACATTCCGATGTCGAGATAGGAGAGACCTTGGAACATCTGCACTCCCAGGAATATCGCCGCAAAGAGCAGATAGATTGAGAAAGCCTTGTGTGATGACAGATTTATCATGATATGATGGATTAGGGTGTTACTGATATGATGGATTATAGTGTTACAGTTCTTATTTCTTGCCGCCGTATAAGAAGGCGGACCGTTTTATTTGGTCGCCGGATGATACGGTGTATTGCCTTGTCTTGCCGCTGATGAGGTCAGACACGGAAATCGTTTATCAACCGTATTATTCTCTCCACATCGTCTTCAGTCATGGTCTGGTTGCAGGGCAGACTCAGTTCTTCGTTGTGGATAAGTTCCGTGATGGGCAGTCCGCCGTCGGGCAAAACCAGACAGCCCTTGCCGTCAGCCTTCAGTCCGGCATTATCAGTCGTCAGTCCGGCAGCATCAGCAGATGTCGGCGAGGCGTAGCAATTCTGCCGGTGGGGCGGAATGGGGTAGTGTATCATCGTCTGCACGCCGTTGCTGAGGAGGTATTCCTGCAGGGCGTCGCGCTTTTCGGATAGGATGGGGAAGATGTGGAAAACACTGTTGGAATGGAAATCCGGCGAAGGCACTCTTACCGAGGGGTTGTCTATGCCTTCAATCAACCGGAGCGCCACTTGGCTGCGCCGCCCGTTGTCGGTGTCGAGATGGCGCAGCTTCACGTCGAGCACGGCAGCCTGCACCTCGTCCAACCGGGAGTTGCGGCCACAGTGGTCGAACACGTATTTGCGTGCCGAACCGTAGTTGCCCAGTGAGCGTATCATATCCGCCAACGCATCGTCGTTGCAGGTTACGGCACCCGCATCGCCCAGAGCGCCGAGATTCTTGCCCGGATAGAAACTGTGGCCGGCGGCGTCGCCAAGACCTCCGGTGCGTCTGCCGTAGAGGGGATTGTCGGTGGCAGTCTCCCGATACAGGCATCCGTGAGCCTGGGCATTGTCTTCTATCAGTTTCAGGTGGTGCTTGCGGCAGATGTCGCCGATACGGTCGGTGTAAGCACATCTGCCGTAGAGATGCACTATCATTATCGCCTTGGTGCGCGGCGTTATGGATTGTTCTATCAGCGAGTCGTCAATCTGGAGAGTGTCGAGGCGCGGTTCCACGAGCACCGCCTTCAGGCCATTCTCCGTTATGGCAAGGATGGAAGCCACAAAGGTATTGGCAGGCACTATCACTTCGTCGCCGTCCTTCATCACTTCCATTTCTTTGTATGCACGGAAGATCAGCGTCAGCGCGTCGAGTCCGTTGCCGCAGCCTATGGCGTGACGGGTGCCGATATATTCGGCGTAGTGGTTTTCAAACCGTTCCGTCTCCTTGCCGTGCAGATACCATCCGCCAGCCACCACGCCGGCAACGGCCTGCTGTATCTCGTCAGCATGCTGGGCTGTTACTTTTTTTAGGTCTAAATATTTTATCATGAGAATGAAGTGATGATTATGATTGTTTGCTTTCGAAACTGTATTTCGGCGTCACCCCGCATCCGATGCTCTCCTTGAATTCGCAGAGTCCGAAGTTTGGCACTCCGCATTCCGTGGATATGCCGATGTCGAGGATGCGCAGTCCGGCGTCGTGGTAATGCTTGAACACGCAGTAGGTGATCATGTTCATGGGGCGCAGTGCGGAAAATTCTCTGATGTCACCCCAGTAAACCACCTGGGCTATGTCTCCGGAAACCCGGAATACCTGAGCCGCCGCAACGTCGTTGCCGTCGTGTTCGAGCACGAAGAAGTCGGCGCTTACCACTCTGCTCACCGTCTGCCACACCTGTTCGAGAGTCATTCTGAGCGGAAAGCCGCGTTCCTCCCTGTTGCGGCGTATGATGTTGTAGGCACGTTCCACATCGCTCCTCTTGCCGCTGTCGAGCTTCACGAAGCTGAAGTCCTGCCGCAAGGCACGGTTGAGGTTCTTTCTGGCGTTGCGTTCCATGTGGCAGGAGTAGTCGTCCATGCGGCTGAGGTCGAAGTGATAGTTCAGGTCCACCCACCTTGTTGACAGGTGCGAAGACAAGATGTTGGTCCATTTCGACAGCAGCGTAGTGTCGTAGACCAATGCCGGCGGCGTGATGATGAGTTTCTTTCCCATCCGGCAGGCATATTCGGCAACCAGTCTTGCAGCCTCGTCCATATAGTCGAGTCTCAGCGTGTCGCGTTGTGTGAATCCGCCGAAGGGAGCAGAGAAAGGCGATGCCAGCGAGTCGGCACGCTCACCGAGGATGATGCCGAAACGCGGTTTTGTGTCGCCGATGGAAAGATATCTTATCCGTTCCACCTTCTCTCTGTTCAGTTCGCAGAAGGCAACGCCGTTGTAGACATACTCAGAGGGGTATGTCTTCCCGTATTCTTCAGCCGACAGTTCATTTATCTCCATACACATTGCCTTTTATCTCCATACACATTGCCTTTTATCTCCATACACATTGTGTGATGCCACGTTATCAGTCTTTTACTCCCTTGTATTTCAGGAATTCATCGTAGTCGTAGATATAGTCTTCCGGTTCATACACCTCTGATGCAAGCACGAGGCATACGGCTCCAGAAGAGAAATCGTCGAGCGTTCGCCAGATGCCCGTCTCTATCACCAGTCCCTGGTATGGGTGGTTGAGCAGGAAGGTGCGGCGCTCCGTGCCGTCGTCGAGGGTCACCGTGAAGCTGCCGCTGAGAGCTATTATCAGCTGCTTCAGCTTCTTGTGTGCGTGTCCGCCACGGCTTTCGCCTCCCGGCACGTCGTAAACCCAGTATGCCCTCGATATCTTGAACGGTATCTGGTTGTATTCCTCCACCACGGAGAGATTTCCGCGGCGGTCCTCAATCTTGGGGATGTCGATAATCTTTGCTTCAGAAACTTTCATTGTTGTATGTTTTTTTAGTTGACGGGTCTGCCGGCTGCCGAGGCCCTTTCTTGCCTTTGCCATGGGATGTGACAGGTTTCTTGGCGGGGGGGCAGCGGTCAGACAGGTCTACGTCTATTTCTCCATATACGGGTCAGTGCCGAGCACTGTGGCAGCCAGACGCTTGGCCTTGTCGCGGAGCGGAGTAGTGTCGGCGTCTTTGTCGCCATAACACAACACCACACCCATGCGCCTGCCCACCAGCTGATGCTGTTTGCCGAAGATGCGCAGACGGGTATAGTCCTCGCTTACGACGTCGGTCATGTTGTATGCCGGTGCGGTGTCAGTTTCCTCCTTGCCGAGAACCACGGCGCTCGCTCCGGCATGCTCCAGATGGATGGCAGGTATTGGCAATCCCATTACGGCACGGAAATGGAGCTCAAACTCGTTCAGGTTCAGGGTGTGTCCCAGAGTCACCATTCCAGTGTCGTGAGGGCGGGGAGATAGTTCGGAGAATATCACTTCGCCCTGCTTCGTAAGGAAGAATTCCACTCCCCAGATGCCGGCGCCGGTGAGAGCCGCAGTGACCTTTTCAGCCATGTCTTCAGCCTTTTTCAGTTCGTCGGCAGGCAGACAGAACGGTTGCCAGCTTTCTCTGTAATCGCCGCCTTTCTGCACGTGCCCGATAGGAGGGCAGAAGAGGGTGGGGCCGTTCTTCTGTGTCACGGTGAGCAGCGTGAACTCACTGTCGAAATGTATGAACTCCTCGATGATTATCTCCTTCACGTCGCCGCGGCTGCCTTCCATGGCTGCGTTGAAAGCCATCTCCAGTTCATCGGCGCCCTTAACGATGCTTTGTCCGTGGCCCGACGATGACATCAGCGGTTTTACTACGCATGGGAAACCGATTTCCTTGGAGTGAGCCTTCAGTTCGTCGAGCGTTTTGGCGTAGAAATACTTCGCCGTGCGCAGTCCCAGCTCTTTGGCTGCCAGGTCGCGGATAGCCTTGCGGTTCATGGTGTAGTTCACCGCCTTGGCGCTTGGCACCACCTGTATGCCGTTGCTCTCATAGTCGAAGAGTCTCTCAGTGCGTATCGCTTCTATCTCAGGCACGATGATATCCGGTTTGTGTCTGTCCACTACGCTATCGAGGGCTTTGCCGTCGAGCATGTTGAACACCTCATATTCGTCTGCCACCTGCATGGCAGGGGCGTTAGGATAGCGGTCGCAGGCTATGACATACTGTCCTGCACGTTTTGCTGCGATTACAAACTCTTTTCCAAGTTCTCCTGATCCTAACAATAGTATCTTCTTCATTTTCATTCTATTCTTTGGGTTTGTGTGAAATTTTCGGGGATTGTCAGTCATGTCCTTTCCTTTCCCCCTTGTTGCAATTTTGCCGGTTGTCGTATTACCGCTTGACACCTTTGGAACTTGACATTTTATGTGCCGTTGTTTCGGCAGCATTCCCGCCGGTTGTCGTCATGGCCGGTCGGCTTATCTGTTGCCGTACATCTGTTCGTAATATTTCTGGTAGTCGCCGCTTGTCACTTCGGCAATCCAGTCCTGATGTTCGAGGTTCCATTTGATGGTCTTCACGATGCCGTCGGCAAACTTCGTCTCCGGATACCATCCCAGTTCCTCCTTTATCTTGGTTGGGTCGATGGCATAGCGCTGGTCGTGGCCCAGCCTGTCGGCAACGAAAGTGATGAGCCCGTCGTTTATCCAGCTGATGTCGATGTCGCCGTTTGCGTCCTTCACCTGTTTTTTCAGGATGCTGCGCAGGTTCTTGTCGGCAGCCATCATGTCGTGGATGGTCTTGATGGTGAGTTTCACGATGTTGATGTTTGTCATCTCGTTGTGGCCACCCACATTATATACTTCACCTTCACGTCCCTGACGCACCACCAGGTCGATAGCCTTGCAGTGGTCCTCAACGTAGAGCCAGTCGCGCACGTTGTCGCCCTTGCCATATACCGGGAGCTTCTTTCCCTCCAGGATGTTGTTGATGATCAGTGGAATGAGCTTTTCAGGGAAGTGGTATGGTCCGTAGTTGTTGGAGCATCTTGTGATAGACGTCGGCATGTGGTAGGTGTCGTGGTAGGCCATCACTATCATGTCGGCGCTTGTCTTCGACGCACTGTAGGGGCTGTGAGGACAGAGAGGTGTCTTCTCAGTGAAGAATCCGTCTTTGCCGAGCGAACCATACACCTCGTCGGTGCTCACCTGATGGTAGCGCTTGCCAGCCTTCCAGGTGGGGTATCCTGTGGCATCCTTTCCCGTAACCCAAGCACGGCGTGCCGCGTCGAGCAGGTTTTGCGTGCCTAGGATGTTTGTTTCGAGGAAGAGTTGCGGGTTCTCGATAGAGCGGTCCACATGGCTCTCGGCAGCGAAGTTCACCACATAGTCTATATCGTATTCAGTGAAGAGCCTGTCGGCAAGTTCGCGGTCGCGGATGTCGCCGCGCACGAAGATGCAACGGTCGTTGTCGATGTCATCCTTTATAGTTCCGAGATTTCCTGCGTATGTGAGCAGGTCGAGCACTATCACCTTTATTTCTTCATTCTTGTATTTGCGGTGAAGCAGATACTTGATGTAGTTGGCGCCGATAAAACCGGCAGCTCCTGTTACTAAATAGGTTTTCATGTTATGTTTTTTTTGTTGTTTTCTTTGGGGGGCTGGATTTTCTAGACTTTCTAGCTTTTCTAGTTTATCTAGCTCTTCTAGTTTTTCTAGCTTATCTAGTTCTTCTAGTATTTCTAGATTATCTAGATTATCCGGCTCTGTTTTTTAGCCTGTCTATGCCAGAGTTATTACTTCGCAGTCTTTGAATTTGTTGCCGTCGATGGTAAGCCTCACTATCGTGCGCTCCTTGTGCCATCCCTGCAGACCTGCCGCACCGGGATTGATGTGGAGCAGACTGAGCGTCTTGTCGTATTTCACTTTCAGAATATGACTGTGGCCGCTGATGAACAGCTGGGGCGGCATGGCGTAGATTTGCGAGCGTATGCTGCTGTCGTAGTTGCCGGGATAGCCGCCGATATGCTTAATCAGCACGTCAACGTCTTCGCATTTGAACCTCAGCTTCTCTTTATACATCAGCCTCAGGTCACCGCCGTCGCAGTTGCCGCAAACGGCCCTGAAGGTCCTGAATTCAGCAAGTCTCTCAGCTACCTGCATCGAACCGATGTCGCCGGCATGCCATATTTCGTCGCAGGGCTCGAAATACTTCAGATATTTGTCGTCCCAATATCCGTGGGTGTCGCTTATTATTCCTATCTTTTTCACTTCCTGCCCCTTATCCTATGTGTAGCACCTTCTCGATGAACTCCTTGATATAAGCCTCCGTGCCTTCGATTCCGAGCAGCGAGGTGTTCACACACAAGTCATACGACGAGCTGTCGCCCCATTTCTTTCCAGTATAATAATTATAATATGTGGAACGGGATTTCTCACCGTTCTCTATAATCTTCAGCGCCTCCTCCTCTTGGCATTCCTTGCGCTTGCGGATTTCGCTGATACGGTCTTCTATTGATGCCGTGATGAAGATGTTCACCACATTATCGTAGTCTCTGAGCACATAGTCGGCGCATCTGCCCACGAAGACACACGAACCCTCGTCGGCCAACTTGCGTATCGTGTTGCTCTGCATCTTGAAGAGTCCCTCCTGCGAGAAGTCGTTGTCGTAGAAGCTGCCGTCGCCAACGAAAGGCGTGTGCATGTGAAACAGCGAATAGAAGAAACCCTTCTGTTCGTCGTTCTGCTCGAAGAATTTCTCACAGAATCCACTCTCTTTGGCTGCTATGGTGAGCAGCTCCCTGTCGTAGAACCCACATTTGAAGTCGTCGGCAAGCATCTTGGCTATTATGCGTCCGCCGCTGCCGATCTGTCGTCCCACGTTTATTATAATGTTCTTTTTTATATTATCCATGTCTTCAATGCTTTTCGTTTGCCATTGATAAATTATGTTGTTTCTTGAATTTCTTCATGTATGTAAACATCATCGCCACTGCCACTATCTCCGAAATGGTGTCGGAGATAGGCATCGACCACCACACGCCGTCGACTCCCATGAACGTGGGCAGTATGAGCAGCATGGGGAAAAGGAACAGCATCTGTCTCGACAGTGAGAGGAACATGCTTATCTTTGCCTTTCCGATGCTTTGGAAGAAGTTTGTTATCACCATCTGCGATCCAACGAGCATGAATGCCGCCATCATTATCCTCAGTCCGTTTACGGAGAGGTCGATGAGCTGCTGGTCGGTGGTGAAGAGCCGTGCGCAAGGCCCCGGTATCAGTTCTGCCACGAGGAATCCAATCGTTGTGATCACCGTTCCGGCTATTGTGGCGAGGCTGAGCACACGCATCAGTCTGTCGAGTTTCTGCGCTCCATAGTTGTATCCGGCGATGGGCTGCATACCCTGTGTCAGTCCCATGTTCACCATCACGAAGATGAAGCACACCTTGTTAGCTATGCCGTAGGCACCCACGGCGAGGTCGCCGCTATACATGAGCAGTCCTTTGTTGATGAATATCACCACGATACACGCACATACATTCATCGAGAACGGTGAGAGTCCGATGGCGAGTATGTTTTTCACAATAGCCTTCTGCAGTCCGTATATTCCGCGTTTCAGATGTAGCAGTTCGTTCTTGTTGCTGAATATGCGCATCTGCCACACCAGAGCCAGCATCTGCGAGAGGATTGTGGCATAGGCGGCACCCTGTATTCCCATGTTCAGGGGATAGATGAATATAGGGTCGAGTATGGTGTTGAGCACCACGGTGAATATCGTGGCATACATTGCCAGGCGGGGTTTACCGGATGCTCTGAGCACGGCGTTCATTCCGAAATACATGTGAGAGAACACGTTTCCCAGCAGTACTATCACCATATAGTCTCTGGCGTAGGGCAGAGTCTGTTCGCTTGCGCCGAAGAAATAAAGGATAGGGTCGAGAAACAGCAGCGAAACGATGCTGAACGCCAGTCCGATGATGAGGTTCAGCGTCACGGTGTTTCCCAATACCCTCTGTGCTGTGTTGTAGTCCTTCTGTCCGAGTTTCACTGAGATGCACGTTGATGCTCCCACACCGACGCCGGCTCCGAAAGCCGCTCCCAGGTTCATGAACGGGAAGGTGAGTGCCAGTCCGCTGATGGCCATCGGTCCCACTCCCTGTCCGATGAAAATGCTGTCCACCATATTATATAGCGACGATGCCGTCATCGCTATTATGGCAGGCAGTGAATATTGCATGAGCAGTTTGCCCACAGGCTTATTGCCTAATTCTAATGTTGCTTTGTTGTTCATTGTCTTCTTTTGATTGTTGTAATGTCATGAAGGCATCCCATAATTTATTCCCGTAGTGGGGGACGACATCATCAGCCGCCCCAACCGGCCGTTATGTCGTCTGATACGGATTACCCGATTTGGGTTGGGCAGCGTTCATTACCGTCCCGTTGCCTGATGTCGCGTCATTCAATCAGGAAGATGTCTTCGTCGCCATTGGCGTCTGTGTCGTCTTCTTTCTCTTTAGGCTTCGGCGGATTCTTCAGTTGTCCGTTCTCGTCGAACATACCGTAGGTGGTTCTCAGCACGATGAATTCTGTTCTTCTGTTCAGCTGGTTGCAGATTTCCTGTTTCTCCTTGTCGAGTTTCTTTATGAATTCCTCGGTGAGCACGTCGCCCTCTTTGAGCCATGTGTATTTCTCGGTGAGTTTCTTCCTTATCGTCTTAGGCTTCATCTTGCCGTATCCCACAGGCGTGAGCCTCTTGGCGCTCACACCCTTGGCGATGAGGTATCTCACCACGCTCTCTGCCCTTCGCTGCGACAGTTTCTTGTTGTAAGCCTCGCTGCCCTTGTAGTCGCAGTGTGCGCTCAGCTCTATCGTCACGTTCGGGTTCTCCTGCAGCAGTTTCACGAGTTCGTCGAGAGCCGTTTCCGATTCCTTGCGCAGCGTAGACTTGTCGAAGTCGTAGAAGATGTTGTCGATGAGCACCGGCACACGGATTGATGCCAGCGGGAACTGCAGCACGTGGTCTTCCGACTCCGCAGTGGTTTTGATGCTTATCTCCTCTTTGTGGTTCAGGAATCCCTTGCAGGTGGCGAGCAGCACGTAGTCCACTCCCGGTTCCACCACTTCGGTGAACGATCCGTCGCCCTTCACGCTGAGCTTCTTGTTCGTGCCGTCGTTGCCCACGAGATACACCTGTGCGTCGGGCAGTTCATATCCTTCCATCTCATACACCCATCCCGTGACGGTCTGTATTATCTCCGGTTTCTCAAAGCTGTAGATATGGTCCCAGCCGCGTCCGTCGCCTCTGTTGGATGAGAAGAATCCCCTGTTGTGTGCTCCTTCGAAAGTCATTCCGAAGTCGTCGCCCTGAGAGTTCAGCGGATATCCCGGATGTTCCAGTATGATCTTCTTTCCGCTCTTGTCCGTCTTGGCGATGAAGATGTCGAGACCGCCCAGACCCGGATGTCCGTTGCTTGAGAAATAGAGGTCACCGTTTGGCCGGAACGTAGGAAACATCTCGTCGCCCGCCGTGTTGATGGGTTCGCCCAGGTTTTCCACACCTCCCAGTCCTGCCGCCGTGATTCTCACTCTCCAGATGTCGAGTCCGCCCTTTCCTCCCGGCATGTCGGAAGTGAAGTAGAGCCATTCTCCGTCCGGTGACACTGCGGGGTGGGCGAAGCTCGACAGCGTGTCGCGTGTTATCTCCAGCTTCGTAGCCTTTCCCCATGCCGCGTCGGCACGGTTTGATGTGGCAATCGTGGCATATCTGGGGTAGGAGGGGTCGCTCACACATTGGGTGAGATACATCACCCTCTGGTCTGGCGAGAAGCAGCATGCACCCTCGTCAAACTCCGTGTTGAGTCCCGATGTGATGGTCTGCGGCCGTCCCCATTTGCCCTTGTCGTCTTTCTGCGAATAGAAGATGTCGCCGTTTTTCGTTCCCGTTATTCCGCTCAGTTCGTCGCCCTCCGCCTCGTTGCGGGTTGAGGTGAAGAACAGCTGTTCATACTGGTCTCCGCAGAACATCGGCGAGAAGTCGGCACGTCGTGAATTGAAGATGTCCATCTTCTTCACTATATATCTCGATCCAGCATCCTTTGCAGCCTTTGCCGTGCGTGCCGACTGCAGTCCGTCTTTCGCCAGTTGGTTGTCGGGCATGGAGTCGAGCACCAGGAGGAATTCCTTCTCCGCCTCCTTGTAGTTGGCGTCTTTGAGCAGCGCACGTGCGAAGTCGAGATGCGTCTGCAGGCTGTCGGCGCCATATCTGATGGCGTTTCGGTATGCGGCGATAGCCTTTCCGTTGGAGTTTATGCGGTTGTAGCAGTATGCCATGCGCATGGCATAAAGCCCCCTTGCCGTCCTGTCCTTGGGTTTCGATTTGGAGTATGCCTGTTTGTATTGTGCCGCAGCGTCGAAGTATTCGCCCAGAGCAAGAAATTTCTCACCCTTCTTGAAGTTGCGGTCGGCGCCACACGATACGAGAACTGCCACGAGAACCGCCAATACCGTCCATATCCTCAATCCCGGATTGTGATGAGGCTGCCGTGGCATTGCGTTGCTTTTTGATTTCCTTGATATATTGTTCATGCTTATTCCTTATAATATAAGAAAAAACTCAAACCTGCCGTTTTTATTGTGCAATCGGCAGCTTTATTGTTCGAAAGGCAGTCTGAAAGAACATCCCTCTTTCCATCTGCTGCATCCGTATGCCGTCTTTCCCTTTATCACCACGCCCTTGCCACACACCGGACATACATCGCCCGGTTTCACTCCGGCAGCTGCGCCCGTTTTTGCGGTGTCTTCCGGTTTGGCTGCAACACCTTGTCCGGCTGTAGCATCCGGCTTGGCTGTAGCATCCGGTTTGGCAACTGCATCCGGTTTGGCTGCTGCGCCAGCAGTCTGAGCAGCATCCGGTTTGTCGGCAGGCTTTGTTGCCGTCGTAGCTTTAGGCTTGGCGGCAGCTTTCCGCTTGGTCTTCTTCTTCAGGTCCTCTTCGGTGAGAATTGTGACGCGTCGGTTGGAGTTGTCGCTCAACACGTCGTGCACGATGGTGGCAATCTGCTCCTTCAGTTCGCTGATAAACTGTGCCGGGTCGTAGGTCTTGTGCTCGATGTCGCGCAGTTTCTTCTCCCATATTCCCGTCAGCTCACAGCTCTTGAGCAGTTCCTCCTTGATGAGGTCGATGAGTTCGATGCCGGTGGCTGTTGCCACGAGGCTTTTTCTCTCCCTTCTGATATAGTGCCTCTTAAACAGCGTCTCTATGATGCCTGCCCTCGACGATGGTCTGCCGATGCCGTTCTCCTTGAGCGCCGCCCGGAGTTCCTCGTTGTCAACGAACTTTCCTGCCGTTTCCATTGCCCTGAGCAGCGTTGCCTCGGTGTAGTATTTCGGCGGTGTGGTCCATTTCTCCGTCAGCGTAGGCGTGTGTTCTCCGCTCTCGCCCTTTTCGAATGCCGGCAGCGTGCGCTCCTCGTCCTGCGGCTTGGCGTCGCCGTCGTCGGCAGTCTGCCTGTCGGCCACATCCTTGGCATACACCGCCCTCCATCCCGGATCGAGAATCAGTTTTCCGGTGGCTTTGAATTCTATGCCGTCCACATCTCCCATCACCGTTGTAGTGGCGAACTTGCAGTCGGGATAGAACACGCTGATGAAGCGCCTGGCTATCAGGTCGTAGACGTGGCGTTCCATGTCGGTGAGTCCCTGTGCCGGCACCCCGGTGGGTATTATGGCGTGGTGGTCGGTCACTTTGCTCGTGTCGAACACCTTTTTCGATTTCTTCAGTGGTTTTCCCCTCAGCGCCGTTATCAGCTGGTCGTAGCCTTTGATGCCGTTCAGTATTCCTCCGCATTTGGGATAGATGTCGTCGCTCAGATATTGTGTGTCCACACGTGGGTAAGTGGTCAGCTTGCGCTCATAGAGAGTCTGTATTATCTTCAGCGTCATGTCGGCGCTCATGCCGAATTTGCGGTTGCAGTCCACCTGCAGCGATGTGAGGTCGTAGAGGTGTGGCGGTGCTTCGGTACCGCGTTTCTTCTGCACGTCGGTCACGGTGAACGGTTTCCCCTCTATCGTGGCGAACGCCTGTTCTCCCTCCTCCTTGGTGGTGAATTTTCCTTTCGTTGCCGTGAACGTGGTGTCGCGGTATATCGTGGCGAGCACCCAGTACGGCTCCGGTTCAAAGTTGTCAATCTCCTTCTGCCTGTTCACTATCAGCGCCAGCGTTGGCGTCTGCACTCGTCCTATCGACAACACCTGCCTGTTCTGCCCGTATTTCAGCGTGTACAGTCGGGTGGCGTTCATTCCCAGTATCCAGTCGCCGATGGCACGGCTCAGTCCGGCGAGATACAGCGGCTGGTAGTCGTCCTGCGGCTTCAGGTTGCCGAATCCCTCTCGGATAGCCTCGTCGGTCATCGATGATATCCAGAGACGCTTCACCGGACACTTCGCGTTGGCCTTCTGCATCACCCATCGCTGAATCAGCTCACCCTCCTGTCCGGCGTCGCCGCAGTTTATGATGCCGTCGGCATTCTGCATCAGATTCTCGATGATAGAGAACTGCTTTGCTATTCCCTTGTCGTCGATGAGCTTTATGCCGAAGCGTTGTGGAATCATGGGCAGCGCCGCCAGGCTCCACCGCTTCCATAGGGCGGTGTAGTCTTCAGGTTCCTTCAGCGTGCACAGGTGTCCGAAGGTCCACGTCACTTGGTATCCGTTGCCCTCCATATATCCGTCGTGTGCGCTGTTGGCTCCGATAATCTTTGCGATGTCCTTTGCCACGCTGGGTTTCTCTGCTATGCAAACTATCATTTGTAGGCTCTGCTTATTTTCTCAGTGCTTCAGTTATTTCCAATACGTACACGTCGTGGTAACCGCCGTGCTTTTCGCCATACCATTGCGTCAGCTGCTTGTCGATGAAGTTCTCCTCCTTCAGCGTGTCTTTGTAGAGCTTGCGGCATACCAGTGTGAGGCGAGCCTCCTCAAAGGTCACCTCTCCTCCCTCGAGCGCCACCGGTGTGAGTCCAGCCTCGTGTGCCTTGTCGAAGTCCCTTCCCGATTTCGAACCGCAGAAGTTGTATGCCTGGCGTGCCTTCTCGCCGGTGCCCAAGAACTGCAGCGTCAGCGTGTCGTTCTCTTCGATGAACTGGTGGGTGTATCGTTCCGGACGGATGAAGACCACAGCCACGGGCTTGTTCCATAGCCATCCGAGACATCCCCACGATGCCGTCATCATGTTGAACTTCTCTTCATTGCCCGCCGTCACGAGCATCCATTCCTTGCCTATAGTCTCAAACACGTTGTCGTTGAGATCTCTCATGTCGATTCTTTCCATATTGCTATATTGTTGTCTTGTTTTTGTTCATGTCGGCAGAATGCAGAGATGTTTGTCGCATCGTGGTGCAGTCATGCCGTGATATTCTTTTTCCTGTTCTGGAAATCCAATCCGGTTTCTGAAGCCGGATTCGGTTTTAATCTGCAAAAATACTCATTATTGATGAGATTTTGCCACGCTTGGGCGAAAATGTTAGGTATTTGCATTATCTTTAGATAAGATAAGCTGCGGCTCGACAAAAAAAATGAAAGTCTTGCGCCTTTTCATTTTGTTTTGTGCTCGCCTTGCATTATCTTTGCAGAGGATAATCAAAAAAGTTGTATCAGTCTAATAATCAG
>CAVBFA010000054.1:0-18535 GCA_963594595.1 Oscillibacter sp.
ATTCTGACGTGATGGTGCATATCTTCCTGCCTGAAGTGCGCGAATACTACAATCTGGAAGACCTCTGGGAGGATGCCAAGATAACGGTAGTTCCCGACATCGACGCTGCCTGACAACAGCAGGACTGAAGAGCGACGATGGGCGTCAGCAACCGGAGATGCCTCGCCGCTCTATATATTATATAAGGTGGAAATTCAATACTACTGACATGAATCCGAACAATAAATTCAGCAACAACAATAACAACAACAGCAAGATGCCCAAGTTCAACATGGGTTGGATTTACGGACTCTGCATCATCGGACTGATAATTGCCTTCATCATGGGAGGCAACTCCACCGGTGGCAGCGCCGGCAAGCAGCTGGCCTATTCCGACTTCCAGACTTATGTGGCTAAGGGCTATGCCGAGAGCATCGTCGTGAACAAAGACAACGGCAAGCTCAAGATGTTCGTAAAGCCGAACTACATCCGCACGGTGTTCAATGCCGGCACCAAACAGATGGGCCCCAACCCGTTCGTGGAGGTGCAGTATGGCAGTGTGGAAAAGTTGGAAGGCTTTATCGACGCAGCCCGTGCGCAGGGCGTTTTCAAGGGCGGACTGAGCTATGAGAGCGACCAGGGCAGCATACTGATGTATATCCTGCAGGCCGTAGGACCTATCATCCTCTTCTTTGCCATCTGGATATTCCTGATGCGCAGGATGGGTGGCGGCGGAGGTCCCGGCATCCTCGGCGTAGGCAAGAGCAAGGCGAAAGTATACGACAAGGAGAAAAACGAGAACCCTATAACCTTCAAGGACGTTGCCGGACAGGAAGGCGCCAAGCAGGAGGTGCAGGAAATCGTTGAATTCCTGAAGAATCCAAAGAAATACACCGAGCTGGGCGGCAAGATACCCACCGGCGCCCTCCTCATCGGTCCTCCGGGAACCGGTAAGACGCTGCTTGCCAAGGCAGTGGCTGGCGAGGCCGGCGTACCGTTCTTCTCCATGAGCGGTTCTGACTTTGTGGAGATGTTCGTAGGTGTGGGAGCGAGCCGCGTTCGCGACCTCTTCCGCCAGGCCAAGGAGAAGGCTCCCTGCATCATCTTCATCGACGAGATCGATGCCGTGGGACGTGCGCGCAGCCAGAACCCGTCGATGGGCAGCAACGACGAGCGTGAGAGCACTCTCAACGCATTGCTCACCGAGATGGACGGTTTCGGCACCAACAGCGGAATCATAGTGCTGGCGGCCACAAACCGTGCCGACATGCTCGACAAGGCATTGCTCAGAGCCGGTCGTTTCGACAGGCAGATAAGCGTTGACCTGCCTGACCTCAACGAGCGCAAGGCGATATTCGAGGTACATCTCCGTCCTATCAAGAGGGATGCCAGCGTGGATGTGGAGATGCTGGCACGCCAGACTCCGGGATTCTCGGGTGCCGACATTGCCAATGTCTGCAATGAGGCGGCTCTCATCGCAGCGCGCCATGGCAAGAAGAGCGTGGAGAAGCAGGACTTCCTCGACGCCGTAGACCGCATCATCGGCGGACTGGAGAAGAAGACCAAGGTGATGACGGCATCTGAGAAACGCTCGATAGCTATCCACGAGGCAGGCCACGCCACGATATCATGGTTCACCGAACATGCCAACCCATTGGTAAAGGTATCCATCGTGCCACGAGGCAGAGCCCTCGGCGCTGCATGGTATATGCCGGAGGAGCGACAGATCACCACCAAGGAGGCAATGCTCGACGAAATCTGTTCGCTGCTCGGCGGACGTGCGGCAGAGGAACTCTTCACCGGACACATCTCCACCGGCGCCATCAACGACCTGGAGCGTGTCACCAAGAGCATCTACGGCATGATTGCCTATGCTGGAATGGGCACCAACCTGCCTAACATCAGCTATTACAACAACAACGAATATAACTTCCAGAAGCCATACTCCGAGACCACGGCCAAGGCTATCGACGACGAGGCTATCAGAATGATCGCCGAACAGTATGACAGGGCCAAGGCTATCCTCACGGAACACAAGGAGGGTCACAACCAGCTTGCCCAGCTCCTCATAGAGCGCGAGGTGATCTTCGCCGAGGATGTGGAGAAGATATTCGGCAAACGTCAATGGGTGAGCCGTTCACAGGAGATTCTCGAAGAGACCAACAACAAGGCGGAAAGCTCCGTAGACTCTGAACCTGCAAAGGATGCTGAAGGCCACAACGACACTGAGAGCACCGCAGGAACGGAGAACACCGGGAACTCCACTACCCCATCCACCGACGACCAAAACCAATAAGCATCATGACAGAAGAAAAGAAGAACAGCAAATTGAGCAATCTGATAGTACGCAGCATCACGGGTGTGTTTTTCGTCACCGCAGTAGTGGTGTGTTTCCTTGATGCGTTTGCAATGGAATTCCTGTTTGCACTCGTCACCGGACTGTCGCTATGGGAATACACAGGACTGGTGAACGAAAAGGAGAACGTGCAGGTAAACCGTTTCATAAGCACCGTGGCGGGAGTATATTTCTTCTTCGCCGTAGGTGGGTTCTGCAGCGGAATCGTCGACACGGGGGCTGTGTTCATCCCCTATCTCCTCACCATCGTGTATCTCTTCATCAGCGAACTATACACCGGCAACAACAATGCCATAGAGGACTGGGCCCACACCATGCTCGGACAGATGTATATCGCCCTGCCTTTCTCCACCATCAACGTGCTGGCGTTCAATGGAGCGGCAAACGGACAGACGGTATACAACTACATCGTGCCGCTCTGCGTATTCATCTTCCTCTGGACCAACGACACGGGAGCATACTGCAGCGGTTCGCTGTTCGGCAAGCACAAGCTCTTTCCGCGCATCTCTCCCGGAAAGACATGGGAGGGCTCCATCGGCGGAGCACTGCTCGTATTGGTGGCAGCTGCCGTGGTATACCATTTCTTCCCGCATATAGAGAGCGAACTCGGACTGTCGCTCATCCAGTGGATGGGACTGGGTCTCGTCATCGTGGTGTTCGGCACATGGGGCGACCTCGTGGAGTCGCTGTTCAAGCGCACCCTCGGCATCAAAGACAGCGGCAACATACTGCCTGGCCATGGTGGAATGCTCGACCGCTTCGACTCTTCGCTCATGGCGATGCCTGCCGCAGTGGTATATCTTTACACGCTGACGCTGATAAGCGCATAGTGACGGTGAAATAACAAATTGGTCACATGACAGTCTGCATCCAACAGAAGATTCAGAGAGGGTATGTCGTTTCGGCATACCCTCTTTTATTAAGATATACCATAAAAAGCGTTTTCTTGCAAAATAAATACCGCTTCTGTCATCACGACAAGAATATACGTCTGAAATCCCCCACAGCGTGGGGAACAGAACCCCCTAATGTGGGGTTTTATTCCCCACGCCAGGGGGAGAATTTTCAGTCTTGTAGGTTTAACCCGAATCGGTCGTTAGGGCTTGCTTGGATTTTGTTTTTTAGAAGAGTGGATTTTGTTTGGCTCTTAATGAATAATAGCTGGCTATTGCGAATTAAAAACAAGCAAAAGGCGCCTTATAAAAGACAAAAGACTGCAAGCAGTTGTAAAATATTACATTGAACGGCCTAATGGCCGATTTGGGTTTAACCCAAAACGGTCATCAAGCGGTTTGGAGTTTAATCGATTATATACCGCCAACCCTTCAGCTGTCAGGATATACTTCTGGCGGGGATGGTGGGGAGAATTGGGATAAAGCAAACGGACAAATCCCTCACTGATAGCCGGCTTCAGATAAAGATTAAGAAAATTGTCTCTTCCCTTTAATTCTAAAGCATCCATCATATCCTTCACTGACAACTCTTGATTTCCTATCACAACGACAAGACGATTGATGTTAGTATTATCCGTGTAGAGCTTGTCCTGTACTTGTCCTGTACTTGTCCCGTGCTTATACTCTTTTTGCAGAATACTTGTCCTGTCTGCAAAGTTCAGCTGATTCTTCCATTCATCAGTAGCATGGATATGGAGGTAGCGATTGCGCAAATCCCACTTTTCCCCTAATAGTGCCCACTCACGCTTTGTGATATCATAGTCACGCAGTTTCTCTGCATGTTTGAATACACCATCAAAAACTCTCCTATGAACAGAAATATAACCACCAGTGCTAATAACTTTTAATAATACATTTCTATATATTGGTATGCCTTTTCAAAAACATCATTATCCTTGATGCTATACTTGATCCACAGAATCGAACGAAGTTTCTTCTTGATTTCGCGCTGAGCTGTGATGCTCTTGAAAGCATCATTGAACTGGCGCACAATATTGACGACCTCATTATCAATATCGTTTACCACATTCTCAACCACTACAGGCGTATCCTCGGTTTTGATGCTCTGGAACAGCTCCGTGAGGGCAGCTCGTGCCTGAGCGCGCTTATCCTGAGGCTGATCAACCTTCTTTTCCTCTTCAAGCAGATCCTTAGCCATAGCAAGCAGTTGCTTCAAGAAGTCAATGCTCGAGATGAGATTCTGAGCCATACGATCACGAAGTTCATCGAGTTTTTCTGCAAACTGCTTAAACTTTGGATCTCCAGCATGTTCTCCCAATCGAAGACGAAGCATCTTCTCTACTTCGATAATCTTCTTTTGCACCTTCTTCTCGTCTTCCAATACAGAGTCAATGACGTCAGCATCCACAACGAGGTCTTCAAGAGAAGTTCCAATGTTGATAGTGTCAATATTACGGTGAATAATCTCAATGGTCTTTGCACCAAGCAGAGTCCAAATAAGATTTCCACCGCTCACCGGACGAACACTCTGATACACCTGAGCCATCCAGGTATAATCGTTCTGGTATGACGCAAGATAAACATCAGGCGAGATAATTTCCCAGGCCTTTGAAAGGCGGGCAAAGTGACGAGCAAAGTTGGTCTTTACACCTTCATCCTTCAGGCATTGCTGTGCTGCGGTCAATCCTTCCCACCCTCCTACAGTTCTATCTACACCAGGGAAGAACTCAAGGCATTCTTGCATGAATGTAGGAATCAATGACTTTATCTCGTCCATATTCTTAACAATGGTCTTGACGCTCTCTTCGTCGAAGGCAAGACTCTTCGCCACATCCTCAAACACGCCGACAAAGTCAACAATCAGGCCACACTTCTTGCTCTCGTTGTACTTGCGGTTGGTACGGCAGATAGCCTGCAGAAGGGTATGATTCTTCATCGGCTTGTCCAGATACATACACTGAAGAATAGGAGCATCGAAGCCTGTAAGCAGTTTGCTGGTCACAATAACGAACTTCAGGGGAGAAAGAGGATCACGGAATTGGTCAAGCAATTTCTTCTCTTCGTCGCGGCTGCGTTTGTAAGACTTGTATTCATCAGCCTTATCGCCAGCTGTATGCATGACTATGGTGGTCTGATCATCTGTACCAAGCAGAGCATCGAGTGCTTTCTTGTATTTTACACAGCAGTCACGGTTATAAACAACCACCTGTGCCTTCATACCAGTAGGCTCCACATACTCACGGAAGTGGTTCACGATGTACTTACATACATCGTTGATACGCTTGTCTGCTGTGAAGAAAGTTTCCACACTGGTGCGGCGCACAAGTTCGTTCTTGTCTTCCTCACTAATCTGGTCGGTAAGCGCATCAAATTCCTCTTGGAGTTTAGTCTCATCCATGTGCATCTCCACAGGAACCGTCTTGAAGTTCAGTTCAAGTGTGGCACCATCGGCAACAGAATCCTGGAATGTGTACTTGGAGATGTAGCCATACTCATCCTCCTCTGCACCAAAGCAGACAAAGGTATTGTGGTCATTTCTATTGATAGGAGTACCAGTCAATCCAAAGAAGAATGCGTTTGGCAATGCGGTACGCATCTTCTTTCCAAGATCACCTTCTTGTGTTCGATGTGCCTCGTCCATCAGGAGGATGATGTTGTCTCTGTCATCAAGTACCTGACCATCAACTAAATCTCCAAACTTGAAGATAGTGGTGATCAGAATCTTGCGCTGATGAATCTTTGTCTCCAGTTCAGACTTGCTCTCAATTCCCTCTACATTAGGAATCTCTGCTCGAGTGAAATCGCCCGTTATCTGGTCCTCAAGGTCTATACGGTCGTCCACGATGAGCACAGTAGGCGATTTCAAATCTTGCTGCAGACGAAGTTTCTGAGCAGCGAAGACCATCAGCCACGATTTACCCGAGCCCTGAAAATGCCAAATCAGGCCCTTCTTTGGTCCCTTACCATTTCTATAGGTATTCAATACACGCTGCACGATAGCCTCTCCACCCAGATACTGCTGGTATCGGCACACTATCTTAATCTTCTCTCCGCTCACGGTACCTGTGAACACGGAGTAGAATCGATAAATGTCCAGCAGGCGCTCAGGATCAATAAACTCCAAGTAGTTGTGTTGCACCTGCATCAATGAGCCATGGAGACGCTTCTCGTCCGCAAACCAGGGTCCCCATTTGTCAATCGGACATCCGATACCTGCATATTGCAGTTCCTTTCCCTCGCTGGCAAAGCAAAGGATGTTAGGTACGAACATCTCAGGGATGCTCTTCTGATAATGCATGATATCAGTAGCACCATCAGCCCATGTCACTTGTGGACGAACAGGGGTCTTAGCCTCGCCAATAACCATAGGAATGCCATTGATGACGAACACCAGATCAAGGCGCTTGCCTCCCTCCTTGCTCAGTCTGGGGTACTCCCATTGATTGGTAACGACACAGCGGTTCTTATACTCCTTGCCATCCTTATCCTTTCCGTCGCTGAAGAAACGGATGTTGATGTTATCGCCATCTGGTCCAAAAGGATATGAGTTCTCCTCAAAGAGAAGTTTGCGGAATTGATCGTTAGCATCCACCAGTCCATCAGCCTGCCCGCCACTAGTGATTGCAGCACGTAATTTGTATATCACCTGCTCTGCTTGTTCCGGAGTGATAGGGTTAAGACGGAGCAATGCCTCCAAAAGCCATTCCGTTACAAGTACCTCATCAGGGAGACGTGGTACGAACTTTGGCTCAACATAGATCCATCCGCGCTGAGCAGCAGTATTAATGAGCATCTGCTCCACAGTATTGTCTTCGTTAAAGTATGCCATATTTCTGTTATCTAATTAATATTTCTGAAATCAAAAAAACAAACACAAAAACCGTAATACACTGTTTTACAGGATGTTATATGTCTGGTTGTGTGGATTTGTTTTTTCATTGTTTTTTTTATTGCCACTATATTAAAGAATATCTACGGCTGTTTTTGACTCCTTCTGCCTTTATTTTTTTTTCAACGAGATTGTATACTATTTTTCGAACCTCTTTCAAATCTACATCTGGCAATCTTGCTGCGATTTCAGAAATCTTGCTTTCTGGATGTTTCTTGAGATCCTGCAAAATCAGCGTTTCTAAGACGTTTGGTTCTACTGTTTTCAAGGTTGTTGGAATCTTATCTGCCTTAGCATTCTTAATGAGCATAGGATTAATCATATAGTATGAACCCTTATTTGCGCCTTTTTGAAGAACAAGTCCCTTCTTCACCATTTGCTGTGTATAACTTCTCAAACGCTCATCATCGGCCAACTGCAATTCTTTGCTGAGATCAACTGCATAGATTTTCTGCTCTCTAGCAATTATTCCAAAAGCAATAAAGTCCTTCTGTCTTAGGTCATAATTCTTCAAAACATAGTCAAGTAAAGGGAGTATCTCCGGTTTCATGATTCTTGCATATTGAGTAACAGTACACTCGCTATACGATGACTCTACAATAGGCTTCTCTTTTACCTCCATAGAGTTGAGCTCGTATATTAAGTCATAACCAGATCCTTCGCCTTCCATCAAGCCTAACGCGAACATTAACTCAATGAAATGCGGATTACGTCTATGTTTTGCATGAAGGATATTATCCTTGGTGACACCTAGTGGAAGTCCTCCTGGATTTGATATTTCCAGTCTGTCAGGAAAGACCTTAATCATTATATCGCTAGATATAGTCATAGATTGGTGTACTATGGCATTAACTAGGAGTTCTCTGAGGACCTTAGAGTTATAGTGTCGAATTTGCTTTCTAAATAATCCATTAGGAAACTCATAATAATACGTCAACTCTATGGCCTCCTTTTCTATGGCCTCAAGTAGTTCCTTCGGATTCTTACCATCGTTACGCCACTCTACTTTTCGGATTTTGCGCTCTTCTGCGTCATACACGATATACTGAACGGTTATTGGATAACTAATCCAGTTTTTCTGCTTACTCGTTCCTAACCACAGAACTCCAAGATTAGTCAAGAAACCTTCATCTATAAGACAATAGTAATCTGCTATCTCGTCATTATCCATCTGTCTTATATGGTCACTAATGCGATTTGATCTTCTTACTTCATCTGCCAGAAGAGCAAGTTTGTCCAAGGTGTCTTGATCCACTTTAAAACGGCTACGTGTTATTTCCCATTGGAAGCAGCCTTTAATTTCACTCAAGCGTAGCATATCCTCACTTCTTACAGGCTCACATTTATCCGCAAAACGCATATAGAACTTGCCGTCAGAAGTAGAGGCTATAGATTTCACTGATGGTGCAATTGTAACTGTGAAATATTGACTACCTGTTTCGTCTGTCAGTACTTCTGATGCATAAAGAGCAACATTAAAGCACAAACTTCTCAATCTTGTTACAGTATTATTTACCTCTTCAGGATCAACCGTTTGATCAGGAAGTGTATGTTTCTTCTTATCATCATAGCCTACATAGATCACTCCCCCTTGTGCGTTTGCTAATGCCACACAAGTGGTTGAAAGTTCTTTAAATCCCTTATCTCCGGTTCTGATTTTTTGGAGGGATTTGTATTCTATTGTTTGAGTTTCAGAATTCATTTATTTAGTTTTTTACAGTGAATACTTACTATATTTTATTGACTTCCGATGCAATAATTTTGATTTATCGGTCTGTTTGTAGATAGCTTCAAACGCTTGTTGCTCACCGATTGGCGGTAGTCCGACCAAGAAGTTCTCAAGGAAGGCTGCTCCTACTCGTTTTTGACCGCCAGTTCCTGACATATTCTTTGAAGCACGCTCTCTGAATATGGGCATTCGAGTAAGTGCTAAAAGCCAGTAGGCATTGGAAATATTGTTTATTGGTCTAAGTACATGGAACTCGGTTGACCCCATTCCAATTCCATTAGTAAGATCTTGAGCAATAGTACCTTTGCCATTTTCCATGCATGGTGTTATCTTTGCGAAAAGAACATCATTGTTTTCAAAGTAAGTAAAGCCTTTCTTGACTTTTCCGTATTCTTCATCGGCTACATCAACCAAATGACCATTTTCGCTTACTGATGGCATAGGGACAAAAGAAACCATATCAGAATCTTCTAAGTTTAAGCGTGGGCGTCTTGGGTTAAGCTCACAGCATTCCCCTAACTTCTTTAATCCATACTTCTGAACGTCAGAAAGAGGATTGCCAAACATCTCGATAAATTGCGATTTCACCATCTCGTCAGTAGCCACAAGGAGCTTCTTGTAACTTTCTTTTAGACGATAGGCTGCCCAAAGTTTATCGGCAAGGACACGCTGCTTGTCGAGAGATGGAAGTTCAAATTCTTGCTCTCGTAAATCCTTCCAATTGATAGTTGGAGACAATCCGCCCACAGAGATACGGACAGCCCTTTCCATAAATTGATCTGAACTTATGAAGAATGGGAAGAAGTCTTTGTTGATAACCTCTTCATTAGGTCTAAGTACCATGCCATGAGCAGAGAATATGCCATCAAAAGGAGCAATACCTACTTTTCTTTGATAAGCACGACGCTTACCAAAGAGTATATCTCCCTTCTTCATAAGCAACTTTTCTCCAGTAGGAGCAACATCAGATCCCCATCTTGTAACTGACAAGCAATCGCTATCAAGATGCTCTAGGCCGATGTAATGCTCTTTGTCGTCATCTGTAGGTTTCTTCTTAGCTGTGCTATTGAAGGCTATTTGATCAAATCTATATTGCATTTTCAATCAGGTCTTTTAGTGAGTTGTATTCCTTGCACATTGCCTTACTTGCATCTAACCACTTAGATATTGAATCATCAAGACTCAAGGTCTCATGAGAGGTAATCTCGTTAATGAAGACATATTTATGAATTGTAAGATCGAAATGGTTCTGTTCGATTTCTTCCAAATCTACAATCCTCTTAAAATCATCTATGTCGTCTTGAGAATGGTATGCCTGCAGAATTTTGTCAATATGAGATTGTTCTAAAAAACTTTCCGCATTTTTTCGAGTAACCTCATTTTTCGCATTGATAAAGATTACCTTATCATGCATTTCCTTGGGCTTATTGTTATTGCAGATAATTATGCATGCTTCCATTGGAGCATTATAGAACAAATTTGGCCCCAGTCCAATTACGGCTTCGACTTTCTTCGAACGAACCATCTGTTCTCTTACATCAGACTCCTCATTACGAAATAGTACGCCATGTGGCAATAGAATAGCGCAACGACCATTATTGTCGTTCATTGAGGTAATAATATGTTGCATAAAAGCATAGTCAGCTCTGCTTTGGGGAGGAGTTCCAAAACTATTTCTCCCCCATTTGTCATTGGTGAATCCGGTTCTGTTCCATTCACTAATGGAATACGGCGGATTAGCCAGCACAATATCAAACTTCCTCAATCGACTGCCATCCACGAATCCCGGCTTCTCAAGTGTATCTGCATTAACGATAGAAAAATCCTCCACGCCATTCAGGTACAGATTCATGCGGGCAATAGAGCTAGTGAGGGCATTGATCTCCTGGCCAAACACCTTAACGCCCTGCCAAGGCTGGCCCTTCTGACGAAGGAAATCCAGACATTTCACAAGCATGCCACCCGAACCGCACGTAGGGTCATAGATACTCTCGTTTGGTTTTGGCTGCAGAATTTCAGCCATCAATGTGACTACTGTTCGGTTGGTATAAAACTCCTGCGCAGTATTGCCGGCATCATCGGCAAACTTGCCTACAAGATATTCATACGCCTGCCCCATCTCATCGGCAGGACAAGAGGCGAGTGAGAGGTCGTAGCGCGAGAAGTCTTCTATTAAAGAGGTGATGATATGGTCAGGCATCTTAGCCTTGTTGGTCCAGCCATCCTTAGGGCCGAAGATACCCTCTAGTCCACCGATGATACGACCATCCATCTCCTTTCCAGGATTGGCCTGTTCAATAGCAATGAAGGCCTCTACCAGTCGCTGACCGACATTCTCTGTCACCTCACGCACGTCACACCAATGAGCACCATCAGGGATTCGGATGACAAAATCCTCACTCTGCGCTCGAGCAAAATCTTCACCTCCCTCGCATACAAACTCGCCATACTGCTCGTCATACACATCCGAGATGCGCTTGAAGAACAGCAAAGGGAAGATATATTCCTTGTAGCCTGCAGCATCAATCTGGCCACGTAGACGGGTAGCTGCTCCCCACAGGAACTGCTTCATTTCGTCGAGTGAGATAGGTTCACCCTTTATTCTGTATTTCTTCTGTTCTGCCATGATTTATGCGCTGATTATTTTCTTAAATTCCTCTTCTGCCAGACGAACGGCTTCGAGGGCTTCGATGAATTCTTTCTTTACCTCCTCGTAAGGACGGATAGCCTCTTTGTGATACTTCACATAGCGGTTGGGCGAGAGGCTGAACTCCTTCTCTTCGATTTCCTTCAGGGTAACTACCTTCGAGAAGTCCTCTATATCCTTGTAGTCGGCATAAAGCTGATAGAGACGGTCCACATCTGCAGGAGAGAGGATGTTTTGGGCACGCTTGGCAGTGAGTATCTTGGTGCCATCTATCATCAAGATGCGACCAGAGTGCTCTGCTAGCTTCATCTTACGGAGAATGAGGAAACACGGAGAGAGCCCAGTGCCATAGAAGAGTTTATCACCAAGTGTTACCACAGCCTCAATGAGATCACTCTTGACCAGTTTCTCACGGATGCGCCCTTCTTCATTGCCACGGAAGAGAATGCCCTGTGGCATTACCACTGCCATGCGGCTATTGCCTGGTGCCATACTCTTCACCATGTGCTGAATCCACGCATAGTCACCGCAAGAGTCTGACGGCGTACCCCAGACGTTACGGCCAAACTTGTCTGACGACCATTCAGTAGATCCCCACTTATCAAGGGAGAACGGAGGATTGGCTATCACGCAGTCGAACTTGGCGATGCCGCTACCCTGCAGAATCTTTGGTGAGCGAAGTGTGTCGCCCTGCATGATATTGAAGTCGGATGCACCATGCAGGAAAAGATTCATCTTGGCAATGGCAGCATTGACAACATTCTTTTCCTGACCGAAGATGCTACCACAACAGAGATTGTCGTGGTGCATGTGATGTACAGCCTCGATGAGCATACCACCACTACCGCAGGCAGGGTCATAGACCGTCTCGCCTGGCTTGGGATCGAGAATACGAACAAGCAGACTTACCACCGAACGTGGTGTATAGAACTCACCCGCTTGGGCCTTCGAGTCATCGGCAAACTTCTTCAGCAACACTTCGTAGGCATCACCCATCAAATCGGCAGGATAAGCATTGTTGCCAAGATTGCGGGTAGAGAGATGCTCGATGAGGTCGCGTATCTTGCCGTCGGTGAGGATATTCTTGTTGGTCCATTTCTGGCTCGAGAACATACTCAACACTCCATAGAGGGTATCAGGGTTGGCCAGTTCTATCTTGCGCATGGCACCGACTATGGCAGCGCCAAGGTTTTCCGAACGCTCGCGTACATTCTGCCAGTGACAGCCGTCAGGTATGTCGAAACGATGCTGCTCAGGCAACATCGCATAATCCATATCGCCACCGCTCTCCTCCAATGCAGCCTGCATCTCTTCGTCATATACATCCGAGATGCGTTTGTAGTAGAGAATTGGCGTGATATAATCCTTGAAATTATCTTGGCTCACAGGACCACGGAGTATGTTGCAGGCCTCGAACAGGAAGTTGTACAAGTCTTGCGCATTCTCCATCTTTATCTGCTCCTCCGACTTCGGGGCATCAAAGAGGCCTGGAGTATTGTTCTTTTTCTTTTTAGCCATATTATAATAATTTACTTCTCATACCCTCATAATAACAGTTCTGATCTAACGATTATCCGCCAATTTCTGTTGTTGCCATAATCAATTTTTATCACAGAGTTCTTATCACCTGCTCCATCTGTTCGCCGAGCGAGATGGTGTATCCCTGCTTGAGGAACACCACGCGGTTGAACGTGTCGGAGATGAAGAAGATTGGCGAGAGCGACTTGTTTGAGAGTTTCATGTTCTCTGATATTTCCTGGCGCACGGCGCCGCCGGCATCTATACCGAAGATGATGTTCTTGGGCAGACCGGGGAACTCCTTGGCATTGAACTTCTTTGCGGCAGCCTCATCCTCGAAGAGCAGCACGAGAGGTCTGCCCCACTTGTCGAATTCCGCCGCCACCTTGGCGATGTCTTTCAGTGCATGGTTGGTAGGCTCCTGTCCCACGCCGATCAGTCCGGTGATGAAATACCCTCTGCCCGTCTGCGAGAGGAATGTCACATCCCTGCCGTCGAGTGTCTGGAACTTGGCTTCGGAATTGAACGACCCTATCACGGAGACGTCGGTCGGCGATGTGCGTATCTTCAAGTCCAGGTCTGTGGTCTTGCCCTCCTCCACGGAGAAGAGCTTAGCCTCCGACTTCACGGCTCCGCTGGCGAGGCGCATACCAGTGACGAGCAGATACTGACCTGCATCGAGACTCACGCCATCCTTGAACGTGGTGCCCCATGTGGTGCCTTCTTCCGGATATTCGAGCAGCGATGTGGTGCCGTTGGCATTGATGCGGCTGATGGTGAAATGGCTGAAATACTTAGGATCGTCAACGATGGCGTTCTTCTCATAACGGAGCATCAGAGTGCCCTGTGGCGCCACCTGCTTCACCACCTTCTCGAAGTTCACGTCAGCCCACTTGCCTTCAGCCTTGTATTGCGTCTTGCCGGTAACGGGGTCTACACGTGCTTCGATGTCGAAGCTGCGCGCCATGTCCACGAAGAGGATGTTGCGCGAGCGCCTGTCGGTAATCTTATAATCGTATGCCCCCATCGGAGTCTGCGCTATCATCGGCGACTTCTTGTCGGGGTTCATCCTGATGTTCTTCTTTATCCATTTCACGAGTTCCAGAGGATTCTTCTGGAATTTCCTCTTGTCCTTGTCGGAGAACATCGAGCGGAATCCGGCTTTGAACGTACGGGTTATCATCTCGTTCTCCACTCTCGGCGAGAGCTGCGTGCCGGCGGCATAGCTGTCGTCGAGGACAGCCATCCTGATGTCGCGCAGGTCTTTGTCGCTGAGCGTGGCGAGGAGGTCTATCACCCTCTGCGTCTTCTCTGCCGACACGGCATTCCTGGTGATGAAATCGAGAATCACCTGATGGTTGCCGCTCGATTTCTCGAGGAATGTAGCCAGTCGCTGCAGTCCTTCGGCGCTGGCTCCCGCCACCTTTTCCTTCAAGGCGTCGACAGCCCTCTCGTGTGTATAGAATGTGGCGAGATAGGCATGGCGCAGCGAGTCTTCGTATTCGAAGCGGCGGTTGTTTTCTGCCCTCTGCTCCGGCGAGACGAACGGCACGTTGGCTTTCTCTGGCGGTGGCACGATGTCGAAGGAATCCGTCGTCTCGCTCTGTTCTCTCACCGCCACATTATGGCTGAGACTGATGCGCAGCGCCTTGTCTGTGGCAAACGCCACTTTGGCGAAGCCATATTTGCCGTCTTTTGACGCCCATACCATCATGTCGCCCTTGCCAGCCGTGAGACTCGTATGTCCGGCGGCGTCGGTGAATTTCGCCACTACCGGACAGTATTCGGCATAGTTGTAAATGCAGAAGTCCACACGGGCTCCGCTAATCGGCACACCGTTCTCGTCAACGATGGTGAAATCCACGTTTGCCGTCTCGCCATAGTTTCCGATGAGGTTTATCTCCGTGTTGCAGGGAGTGCGCAGGAGCACCTCCTCCGGTCCGTCGTAATATCCGAACACTCTGGTGTGCATCAGCAAGGCCCTGGATGCAGGAGCGTTGAACCATCCGAGATCGAGCACCGGTTCCGGTTCGCAGGCTCCGAGGAAATACCATTTTCCGTCAGCCCATGCTTCCACCCATGCGTGGTTGTCGTCGGTATGTGCCCAGCGTGGCGTGTACACCTGTCGTGCCGGTATGCCCATCGCCCTGAGGGCAGCCACAAGCAGAGTGCTCTCCTCGCCGCATCTTCCGTAGGCTGATCTCACGGTGGCGAGTGGGGAGGAGGTGCGCGGGTCGGAAGGTTGGTAGGTCACCTTCTCATGACACCAGTGGTTTATCTCCAATATAGCGTCCCGCATCGAGAGTCCGGCGATGCGGTCTTTCAGTTCGTTATAAAACACGCTGCGTGCGTCGTCGAGTTCCTCGTTGTTCACTCTCACCGGCAGCACGAAATGGCGGAACAGCAGTTCAGGCACGTTCTTGCCCCACGCCATCTGCTGCCGTGCCTTGTTGCTCGCCCTCACGTTGGCGAGATAATATTCGGCGGTATGGTCGGTGATGTCGGCGAGCGGCATATAGGCATAGAGGAACTGCAATGCTTCGAGTTCTGCCTGAGAGGCCGAGAGTTTCGCCACATTGCAGAAATTGCCGCCAATAATGGCTTTGCGTTTCTGGAAATCCTCTTCCACCTTTTGCCGATAGGCTGCGTCGGTGAGGAAATGCTGTTGCGTGTTATCTTGAGCCATTGCCACCTCAACCGCCATATTGGCGGAGGCTGAGACTGCTGCCGGCATATTCGCTGCCGCCATACAGGCGAGGAGTGCCGTGGTATATAGTGTATGTTTCATATTATCAGTGTTTTTATCAACAGGTTAGTATTTGATGATTGCAGGAGAAACTGGGGGTTACATGTCGTCGATTTCTTCTCCGGTGCGCTCCATCACGTTTGCCGCCATACCGTCGGCGGCGTGGATGATAGGCACGAGGGGATATAGCTTCTGTGCGGTGTCGAAGCTTCTCACGTCTTCAAAACTGTTCTGGTTGAGTCCCCAGGCTCCCATGTGCCAGCGTATGGCAAGCATCTCGTCGTCGTAGAGGTCGATGCCGCCGAGCAGTATCATCACGAGCGATTTCTCGCCGTGGCCCATAGGGAAATTCTTGTATGTCACCTTGTAGCCTTCGGTGTCTTCCCACTGTCCGAGTGCGTTCTTGCGCTTTTTCACCGAGCGTTTGTAGATGTCGCTCTTGCAAACGTCGTGCAGTAGCGAAGCGATGATTATACTTTCGCGTTTCACCTCGGTGGCGAGCGATGGCTCCAGGGTCTTCATCCCCTCCCAGATGGCGAGCGCCGCCTTGCAGGTGTTGAGAGAATGTCTTACAAGACCTCCCTCCACATTGAGATGATGGCCGGCGGATGCCGGTGCGGTGAAGAAGCCTTGTTCTTCCAGGTTGTCTATCAGGTCTTCCACTCCCTCTCGCTCCGTGGAGCGAAGCAGCTGGAGGAACTCCTCCTTGCATTCTGAAATATCTATTTTCATATTTACTATTTTTATCGTGTTTTCTTTTCAAGACGCAAATATAGTCATAAATAACCTTTATCACACATTTTTACCTCAAGAAAATCAAACTGCCGGAAGATTTGGGGAGCATTCCCTCAAAAGAAGGGCAAGATATACATACGTGTTGAAAACTTGCGAAACTTCAATAATTTAAATTAAAATACCATAGGGGATTTGGGCTACATCCTTGTAATACGTACTTTTGTAGCACAAACGAATGGTTTTAGCCACAAGCAGTCATGAGATGACACAATAAAACGGTCTGATGACCGCTGGGGTTAATACGAATCAGGATAGAGAATTTACTAACTAATCAAAGAAACAAAACGAAATGAAAAAGACTCTTATGGTTGTCGTGGCGATGCTGACAAGCCTCACCGCGGCGTTTGCCAATGATTATGGCAAATACTACCAGAACCTGCCGGTGAAGATGGAGCAGCCAGTGCTGGCAACCATCCCCGACTACAGCGTGAACCTGACGGATTTCGGAGCCGTGGGCGACGGACTAACGCTCAACACTGCGGCATTTGACAAGGCTATCAAGGCTCTCGACAAAAAAGGCGGCGGACACCTTATCGTGCCGCAAGGAATATGGCTCACCGGACTTATCTCACTGAAGGACAACATAGACCTTCATCTCGAGAAGAACGCCATAATTCTCGCCACACCAGACCGCACGCTGCACTTCAAGACCAAAGACGGAGTGAGAGACAAGAAATGTTCACCGCTCATCAGCGCCAGCAAGCGCAAGAACATCAGTATCACCGGAGAGGGAATCATCGACGGCAACGGTGCCGTATGGCGCCCGGTGAAGCGTTCGAAGGTGAGCGACACGGAATGGAAACAGTATAACGAGATGGGCGGCACACAGACCGACGGCGGCAAACTGTGGTTTCCGTTCAACCTGAAGCATTTCGGCAACATCGCCGACACGCCACAGTCACAAGAGAGCTTGAGAACACACCTCATAAGACTGACAGACTGCGACAGAGTGCTCGTGAGCGGAGTGACGATACAGAATTCGCCAAAGTTCCACCTCATCCCTACCCGATGCACAAACGTGGTGGTGGACGGAGTGACCATCCGCTGTCCATGGAACGCACAGAACGGTGACGCCCTCGACATCAGCTGCTGCAAGAACGTATTGATAGTGAACAACACCATCGATGCCGGTGACGACGGCATCTGCATGAAGGGAGGAGCAGGAAAGAAGGCGGCTCCCGACGGACCATGCGAGAACATACTGATAGAGAACAACACGGTGTATCATGCACACGGCGGATTCGTGATAGGATCGGAATTCTCAAACGGCATGAAGAACATCGTTGTGCGCAAGAACCGCTTCTCAGGCACCGATACCGGACTGCGCTTCAAGAGCGGCATCGGCAGAGGCGGAAAGACGGAGAACATCTTCGTGAGCGACATCGTGATGACTGACATCAAGGACGAGGCGATAATCTTTGAATGCACTTATGCCGACAAGAAATACAGCGTGAAAGAGGACAACGGCAAGGTCACAGTTCCACAAAACGCAGAATGCGTGCCGGAATGGAGCGACATACATATCAGCAACGTGGTGTGCCGCGGTTGCGAAACTGCCGTCAGCGCCCACGGACTGCCAGGCTACAGCTGTCTGAAAGGCATAACAATAGACAACTCCACATTCTTCTACAACAAGAAGGATAAGGACATAGAAGCCGGCGCCGACGTGAAACTGACGAACTGCAAGTTCGCTACATTCTGAACAACGACAACAAACTGATTTGAGATAAAAAGACTCCCATAACTGTTGAGGTGTGGGAGTCTTTTTTGTTGATATACGAGAGCAATATTTTCATTTTTTTACTTCCCCTCCCCTTCCTTCCACTCCAGGAGCAGAGCAAATTCCTACACTTTTGTGGCTTGAAAGTACATATAAAAAGTGTTTGAGAGAAGAATGAGGAAAGTTTGCTGGTTATCAGTTACTTTCCTCATTTTGGTTAAAAGTGGCGAGGACAGACGAAG
>CAVBFA010000055.1:0-4223 GCA_963594595.1 Oscillibacter sp.
CTCTTTGCTAAGATATTGAATATTTCCCAATAAACCAAGAAAAGAACCTAAATTCACGATTATGATACTGTATTTGTCCGGCACAGGAAACACCAAGTGGGTTGCCGAGAGCATCGCCCGTATGACAGGAGACGAGAGGGTAGTCGGCGTCGCCTCTGTATGCAGCCAGCCCCTTCACGTGCAGCTGAATCCCGGAGAGCCCCTTGGCATCTTCTTTCCCGTTCACGGTTGGCGTCCGCCGATGCTGCTTCGTCGCGTGTTGTCAGAAATGACGTTGAGCGTCGGTTCGGAGCGCAATGTCAAACCCTACGTGTATTCAGTCTGCACCGTTGGCGACACCGTTGGCGAGAGTATGGATATATTGCGCAGCGATCTCAAGAAACAAGGTGTTTCTCTCGATGCCGTCTTTGATGTGCGGATGCCGAATACATACGTAGGACTGCCCTTCATGGATGTAGACAAGGAGAAGGTGGTCAGTGACAAGCTCCATGAAGCGCAGCCGCGCATGGAGTTTATAGCAGAAAAGATAAGAGAGAGGGTGCAGGGGACGTTCATGCGCTATCTGGGCAGATGGAAGAGAATCAACAGCCGTCTGCTCGGCGAAGCATTTGTCCGCAAACTCGTCACCGACCGTTATTTCCGTGTTGAAGAGTCGCTCTGCGTGTCGTGTGGAAAGTGCGTGGCTTCGTGTCCCGTCAACAATATGTTGCTTGACGACGACGGTATGCCGCAATGGAACCATGACGGCAGCTGCCTCACTTGCTTCGCCTGCTATCATAACTGTCCCCGCCATGCCATCCGTTTCGGCAGCGTTACCGACAAGAAGGGACAGTATGTCTTTGATCCCAAACGGGCATAAAATGCCCGAAATATTGTTAGTTGTAATAAAATAACACGTAAAACTGCTAATTACCGATTTGGGTTAAATAGAGTTAGTGTCAACATAAACCCCATCCCCACCAGTATATTTATATATATAAGGTAAGGATGGGGTATATTTGTACGTTCTATTCAATTTCTTCGCACTCTGCCATTTCCGTGCCGCGGAATAATTACTGCCAATATCGAATTAACGAATCAAAATAAAAGTTTTATCTGTTTCATTTATTTAAAAGTTTTATCTGTTTCATTTATTACTAAGATTTAACTTGAATCGGTCATTGTATTTTGGTTTTTAGAAGAGTGTGTTTTGTTTGTCTTTTAATGGGTAATAGCGAGCTGTTGCGAATTAAGAACAGTCAAAAGACACAGTATAAAGAACAAAAGACTAGAAGCAAAATATTACACTGAACGGCCTAATGGCCGATTCGGGCTTAATAATGTTCTCAATCTTAATGGTTTCGTATTTCGGATGGCATTCCAAATAGGAACCGCCGTATGCGGAATCGCACGTACGAGAGGACAGTAAATACGAAAGTAGGAAGAAAACGAATTCGTTTTCCTCCTACTCGGTAAATTGTAAAAGTCAGAGACTTATCTTTTGCTTTTATTCTGTCACAGTTATCTCTCCGCAGATGTTTCTCACGATGTTCGATCTCACGAGATTAACGTCGTTGTGCTGACCTATCAGGAACATGAGTTTTGTCAAAGCACTCTCCACGGTACTGTCGTAACCGCTCACCACGCCCATGTTCTTGAGCTGGAATCCCGTGTCGTATCTGCTCATCTCCACGGCTCCGGCGTCACACTGGCTGATGTTCACCACAGTTATTCCGCGGCTTGTCGCCTCCTTGAGCAGTCGCATGAGCCAGGGGTGGTGTGGGGCGTTACCGCTGCCGTAGGTCCTCATCACCATGGCGCGAAGCTCCGGCGACTCGATTACGTGGCGCGTAATCTGCTCCTGCACGCCAGGGAAGAGCGTGAACACGGTGACGTTGGAATCCAAAGCGAAGTGGGGGATGAGTTTCTTTGTGAAGTCCCTCTTCAGAATATGCTCCTCGTGGTATGTGATGTTCACTCCGGCATCTGCCAGATGAGGATAGTTGTAAGACTCAAAGGCGTTGAACCCGTCGGCGTTGGCCTTCGTTGCCCTGTTGCCTCTCAGCAGGTGGCCGTTGAAATAGATACACACTTCTGGAACTATCGGTGTGCCGTCGGCATGGTGGGCAGAAGCCACCTCAATACTCGTCACGAGGTTCTCTTTGCCGTCGGTTCGCAGCTGGCCGATAGGCAGCTGGCTTCCTGTCAGCACCACAGGTTTTGTCAGGTTTTCGAGCATGAACGACAGTGCCGATGCCGTGAATGCCATGGTGTCGGTGCCGTGCAGTATTACGAAACCGTCGTAGTCGTCGTATCTGTCGGCAATGATCCTTACGAGTTGCGACCAGAAGCGCGGCGTCATGTCGCTGGAGTCGATGGGAGGCGTGAATTGGTATGAGTCGATTCCCGTCTCGATGGCGGCAAATTCCGGAAGGCAGCTGATTAGATGGTTAAAGTCCAGAGGTTCCAATGCTCCTGATTCACGGTTGCATCCCATGCCTATCGTGCCTCCCGTGTATATCAAAAGCACTCTGTCTGTGCGTTTGAAGGAATAGTTAGAAACTGAATTTTTGTTTTTCATAAAAGGTCTTGCCTATTTGATTTTTCGTTTAGATTGTGCAAATATAGCTTAAAAAATGATGTAATCAAAAAAAATGCCGTATATTTGCACAGAAAAGATTAAACAAATTACATATTAACTATTAACACTAAAATAATATTAAGTCATGAAGCAATTTATGGACGAAAACTTCCTGCTTGAAACCAAGACCTCACAGGAGCTTTTCCACAATCATGCGGCTAAGATGCCAATCATCGATTATCACTGTCATCTGATTCCAGAAATGGTGGCTAACGACCATCAGTTCAAGAGCATCACAGAGCTTTGGCTCGGAGGCGACCACTACAAGTGGCGTGCGATGAGAACCAACGGTGTTGACGAGAGATTCTGCACAGGCAAGGATACTTCAGACTGGGAGAAGTTTGAGAAATGGGCAGAGACCGTTCCTTACACCTTCCGCAACCCTCTTTACCACTGGACCCACCTCGAGCTGAAGACAGCTTTCGGCATCGACAAACTCTTGAGCCCAAAGACAGCAAGAGAGATCTTCGACGAATGTAACGAGAAGCTGAAGCAGCCGGGATATACCGCACGCGGTTTCATGCGTCGCTACAATGTGGAGTGCGTCTGCACCACCGACGATCCAATCGACGATCTGCGCTACCACAAGCAGACTCGCGAGAGCGGTTTCGAGATAAAGATGATTCCGGCATGGCGTCCTGACAAGGCAATGAACATCGAGAAGCCTGAATTCCCAGAATACGTGAACAAACTCGGTGAAGTGGCTGGTGTCACAATCAACAAGTTCGCCGATATGGTAGACGCTCTGCAGAAGCGCCACGACTTCTTCCATGAGAACGGTTGCCGCCTTTCAGACCACGGTATCGAGGAGTTCTACGACGAACCATATACAGACTCTCAGATCGAGACAATCTTCGAGAAGGCAATGCGCAAGCAGCAGCTCTCAGCACAGGAAATCCGCCAGTTCAAGCACTGCATCCTGCGCGTCTTCGCTGAACAGGATTTCGCAAGCGACTGGACACATCAGTACCACTACGGAGCAATCCGCGACAACAACAGTCTGATGTACGACAAGCTCGGTGCAGATACCGGTTTCGACTCAATCGGTGAGTTCACCACAGCAACAGCCATGAGCCACTTCCTCAACGAACTCAACAAGGAAGGCAAGCTGACACGTACCATCCTCTACTGCTTGAACCCATGTGCCAACGAGGTTATCGCCACTATGCTCGGCAACTTCCAGGACGGTTCTTGCCCTGGCAAGATCCAGTTCGGTTCAGGCTGGTGGTTCAACGATCAGCTCGACGGTATGACACGCCAGATGAACGCACTCTCCGTTCTCGGTCTGCTGAGCCGTTTCGTAGGTATGCTCACCGACAGCCGTTCGTTCCTCTCATATCCTCGTCATGAGTATTTCCGCCGTCTGCTCTGCAATCTGCTCGGCAACGACGTTGAGAAGGGTCTGCTGCCAAACGACATGGAGAGCCTCTCTCGCATGGTTGAGGACATCAGCTACAACAACGCCCGCAACTACTTCAAGTTCTATTGATTCCCGTCGCGTTTACGAGCCGGCAGGTCGGTCGCGGTAAGCGAGTGGACAAGTCGGCGAGTAGATAAGTAGACGGACAGGACGAACAGACTGAGTCGTTTCCCTTTTGGCTAT
>CAVBFA010000055.1:4327-18107 GCA_963594595.1 Oscillibacter sp.
GGACGATAAATGAATAATCCATATCCCCATTTCCCATCATATAAATTATATGTGAGAGAAATGGGGATTTTGTATAGAAATATTTGCCGTTTTCAGAAAATAGGATTATTTTTGCAAAGATTTTAACTATATCTTAATTGAACGAGTATGAAGAAACTACTTATGCCAATAGTCTTATTGGTAGCTGTGTTCACCCTCTTTAGTTGTGGTGGCATAAAGCAATTCGCTTATTATCAGAACATTGACACACTGGACTTATCTTCTTCGAAGGGACTTTTCGATGCCAAGATCATGCCTAAGGATGGCTTGGTGATTACCGTTAACACCACCGATCCAAGAGCAGCCGTGCCGTTCAATCTTAATACTGGTAATAATAATAATTACAATGCTAATGCCAAGGAGTCAACATATCTTGTTGACAACAACGGTTACGTCAATTTCCCTATCATAGGATTGGTGAAAGTTTCAGGCTTGACCAAGCGCGAGTGTGAGGCTGTTATCCACGACAGAATCAAGCCTTATATGGCTGAGAAGGAAAATCCGATCGTCACCGTTCGTATGTCCAGCTTCAGAGTATGCGTGTATGGTGAGGTAAACAAACCGGGAGAGTTTGTTGTGGAAACAGAGAAAATAAGTCTCCCCGAGGCTTTGGCACAGGCAGGTGACCTTACCATCTATGGTAAACGTCAGAATGTGCTGCTTATCAGAGAAGACGGCGAAGGCAGAAAGTCTGCCCACAGACTTGACTTGACAGATGCAAACATCATAAAGTCTCCATATTATTATCTGCAGCAGAATGACCAGATTTATGTGGAGCCTAACAAAACCAAGAAGAGAAACTCTGTAATCGGTTCGAGTACGTCGATCTGGATTGCGAGTATCAGTTCTCTGACGTCTATCACGTCGCTTATCGTGACACTGGTAAGATTGTAAGGTTTTCTGTCATTTCAAATTTATATTTGATATGTGTGGTATTGTAGGATATATTGGTAAAAGACAGGTTTTCCCTATTCTCATTAAGGGACTTAAGAGATTAGAGTATAGAGGATACGACAGCGCAGGCGTCGCCATGATAAACGACAATGGCGACCTCAGCGTATACAAGACTAAGGGCAAGGTGGCAGACCTGGAGCAGTTCTGTGAGGATAAGAACATAACAGGAACTGTAGGAATAGCACACACACGTTGGGCTACACACGGTGAACCATCGTCGGTGAATGCTCATCCGCATTATTCGGAGTCGAAGAACATCGCCATCATTCATAATGGCATCATCGAGAACTATGCTGACCTGAAGAAGAAACTCGTTGCCGACGGTGTGACATTCCGTTCGGATACCGATACGGAAGTCATCGTGCAGCTCATAGAATATATACAGACGAGAAAGAACGTAGACCTGCTTACGGCAGTGAGGCTCGCCCTCACACAGCTCATCGGAGCTTATGCCATTGCAGTGCTCGACAAGAGAGACAAAGACCAGATCATCGCTGCCCGCAAGCAGAGTCCTCTGGTCATCGGTATCGGTGAAGACGAGTTCTTCCTCGGTTCCGACGCCACTCCTATCATCGAATACACCGACAAGGTGGTTTATCTCGACGATGACAATATCGCCGTGATACGCCGTGGCGAAGACCTCAAGGTCGTGAACACTCTCAACGACACGCTGAATCCGGAGGTATGCACCGTAGACCTCGATCTCGGACAGATAGAAAAGGGCGGATTCCCGCACTTCATGCTCAAGGAAATCTTCGAGCAGCCGGAATGTCTGGAGAATTGTATGCGTGGAAGGATAAACGTGGAAGCCAACAATGTTACACTCAGTGCTGTGATAGACTACCGACGCCAGCTTCTTGCTGCCAAGCGAGTGATAATCGTTGCCTGCGGCACGTCATGGCATGCCGGACTCATCGGCAAGCAGCTGATAGAGTCGCTTTGCCGCATACCGGTGGAAGTGGAATACGCCAGTGAGTTCAGATACAGAAATCCTGTCATCGACAGTACCGATGTTGTGATAGCAATCTCCCAGAGCGGTGAGACCGCCGACACGTTGGCTGCCGTGAACCTGGCAAAAGACAACGGCGCCTTCGTCTATGGAGTCTGCAACGCTATCGGTTCGAGCATACCAAGAGCCACCGACACAGGTTCGTATATACACGTAGGACCGGAGATCGGCGTCGCCTCCACCAAGGCATTCACCGGACAGGTAACCGTACTTCTGATGCTCGCCCTGGCACTCGGCAAGGAGAAGGGTACGATTACAAACGAACAATACTCCAAGATTGTAAGCGAATTGTGCACCGTGCCGGAGAAGATGAAGTCGCTGCTGGAGCTGAACGACAGAATATCAGAATTGAGCAAGACTTTCACCTATGCCAGCAACTTCCTGTATCTGGGACGCGGCTACAACTATCCGGTTGCACTTGAAGGCGCTCTGAAACTGAAGGAAATCAGTTACATCCATGCCGAAGGATACCCTGCGGCAGAGATGAAACACGGTCCCATCGCCCTTATCGACTCTGATATGCCGGTAGTGGTAATAGCTCCACATGATGAGATGTATCAGAAGGTGCTCAGCAACATACAGGAGATCAAGGCACGAAAGGGAAAGGTCATAGCATTGGTTTCCAAAGGCGACGACACGATAAGCAAGATTGCCGACGAAGTGATAGAGATTCCGCAGACGCTCGAATGTCTTGAGCCGCTTGTGGCATCCATTCCGTTGCAGCTCCTTGCATACCATATCGCGGTGTGCAAAGGAAAGAACGTTGACCAACCGAGAAATCTCGCCAAGTCGGTGACCGTTGAATAATTGACATCTATATCTTGGGGCTGCTCCTTTTCCGAGGGGTGAGCCCCTTGCTTTGAATATACTAAGGTAATAGTTACAGTAAGGATAATACATATTTAATAAGAATTCAAAAATGGAACCTTTGAAGCATGAATGTGGTGTGGCAATGGTGAGACTGCTGAAACCACTGGAATACTACCAGGAGAAGTATGGCACCTGGATGTATGGTCTTAACAAACTCTATCTCATGATGGAGAAACAACACAACCGAGGACAGGAAGGAGCCGGAATGGCATGCGTTAATCTCGCAGCTTTGCCCGGCCACGAATATATGTTCAGGGAGAGGGCGGAAGGTTCCAACGCCATCACGGAGATCTTTGGCTCTGTACACAAGAATTTCATGGACCTCTCAGAGGAACAGCTCGCCGATGTGGATTATGCACGCCACCACCTTCCGTTTGCCGGAGAGATGTATATGGGCCACCTGCGCTATTCCACTACAGGAAAGAGCGGACTCACATTCGTGCATCCGTTTCTGAGAAGAAACAACTGGAGAGCAAAGAATCTTTGTCTCTGCGGAAATTTCAACATGACCAACGTGCATGAGATTTTCGAGAAATTAGTTGCCATGGGACAGTCGCCGAGAATATACAGCGACACCTATATCACTCTCGAACTGATGGGCCACCGCCTCGACAGAGAGGTGGAGCGCAACTTCATAGATGCCCAGAAAAAGGGCCTCAAGGGACGCGACATCACTGACTATATCGACGACAACGTGAAGATGGCAAATGTGCTGAAAACCACGATGACTGATTTCGACGGTGGCTACGTGATGTGCGGACTGACAGGAAGCGGAGAGATGTTTGCCATGAGAGACCCATGGGGCATTCGTCCGGCTTTCTGGTATAAGGACGACGAGGTGATAGCAGTGGCAAGCGAGCGCCCGGTGCTTCAGACCACATTCGGACTCGACTGTGACGATATCCACGAGCTGCAGCCCGGACAGGCAATAGTAGTGACAAAGAACGGCGTTGACAGTCTGGAGCAGGTTATAGAGCAGCGTGGCGACAGCAAATGCTCGTTTGAGAGAATATATTTCAGCCGCGGTTCCGACCGCGACATATACAAGGAGCGCAAGAAGCTCGGAGAGCAGCTCACGGAGAGTATTCTGAAGGCTGTTGACTACGACACCGAGCACACCGTGTTCTCATTCATACCAAACACAGCCGAAGTGGCGTTCTACGGAATGCTCGGAGGCTTCAAGAGGTATATCAACGACCAGAAGATAGAACGTCTTTATAACCTCGGCCATACACCGACTAAGGACGAGCTGCAGGAGATTCTCCATCAGTATGTCAGAAGTGAGAAGGTGGCATGGAAGGACATCAAGCTGCGCACCTTTATCACAGAGGGAAACACCCGTAAGGATCTGGCGTCGCATGTCTACGACGTGACATACGGTTCGATAGAGCCATACGTCGACAATCTCGTCATCATCGACGACAGCATCGTGAGGGGAACCACTCTGAAAGAGAGTATTCTGAAGATTCTCGACAGTCTGCACCCCAAGAAGATCGTGGTGGTGAGCAGTTCGCCACAGATACGATATCCCGACTACTATGGCATCGACATGCCGAGCCTGGAGGAGTTCTGTGTCTTTGGTGCCACAATGCAGCTGCTGAAGGAACGCAATATGCTCCATATCGTTGACGACATTTATGAGAACTGTCTCACCGAGCTCAAGAAGCCGAGAGCCGAGATGCGCAACTGCGTGAGAGACATCTACAAGCCTTTCACGGTGGATGAGATAAACCAGAAAATCATCGAGATGCTGCGTCCGGAAGGCATGACAACACCGGTGGAACTCGTGTTCCAGTCTATCGAAGGACTCCACGAGGCAATACCAGACCACAAGGGAGACTGGTATTTCACCGGCAACTATCCTACTCCCGGAGGCACGGAGCTTGTCAACAAAGCTTTCGTCAGCTTCTATGAGAACAAATATAAGAAGAGGAAATAGAATCATAACAAAATAACCGCAAGGTATAAAAACAACTATATAAATGAGAAATGTAACTTTAGTCTTGGAAGATGGAACCAAGTTCCACGGAAAGTCTTTTGGCTACGACCAGCCCGTTGCTGGCGAGGTGGTGTTCAATACAGCCATGATGGGCTATCCGGAGAGTCTTACCGACCCTTCCTATGCAGGTCAGCTGATGGCTCTCACTTATCCGCTTGTAGGTAACTATGGTGTGCCTCCGTTCACTATCGAAAAGAATGGTCTGGCTACATTCATGGAGAGTGACAAAATCCACGCTTCGGCAATCATCGTTGCCGACTATAGTGAGCAGTATAGTCATTGGAATGCAGTAGAGTCGCTTGCCGATTGGCTCAAGCGCGAGCATGTGCCGGGAATAACCGGTATCGACACCCGCGAGCTGACTAAAGTGTTGCGTGAGCACGGTGTCATGATGGGAAAGATTCTCTTCGACGACGAGCCTGACAACGTGCCGGTGGCAATGTATGAGGGAGTGAACTTCGTCGACCGTGTGAGCTGCAAGGAGATTATCCGCTACAACGAGGGTGCCGGCCGCAAGGTGGTGCTTGTTGACTGTGGTGTGAAGCAGAACATCATCCGTTGCCTCATCAATCGTGGTGTGGAAGTTATCCGTGTGCCATGGAACTACGACTATACCGACATGGAGTTCGACGGTCTTTTCCTCGGCAATGGTCCTGGCGACCCTGACATGTGTGAGGAAGCAGTGGCAATCATCCGCAAGCAGATGTCAAAGTCTACAAAGCCAATCTGCGGTATCTGCATGGGTAACCAGTTGCTCGCCAAGGCAGGCGGTGCAAGCATCTACAAACTGAAATACGGTCACCGTTCCCACAACCAGCCGGTGCGCATGGTAGGCACAGACAGGTGTTTCGTTACGAGCCAGAACCACGGCTATGCCGTTGACGCCAAGACTCTCGGCAAAGACTGGGAGGAACTTTTCGTGAATATGAACGACGGCAGCAACGAGGGCATCAAGCACAAGACAAATCCTTGGTTCTCGAGCCAGTTCCACCCGGAGGCATGCTCCGGACCGGTAGATACAGAGTTCATGTTCGACAAGTTCGTTGAAGCACTCAAATAATGACTCGCTGAAACACGTTATAGTCACATCCTGCCGTTCTCTCTCTTGGGACTGGCAGTGTGGAATCAAAGCATCAAGAAACTCAAGATAATATAATAATGAAAGACGATAATATAAAGAAAGTCCTGCTCTTAGGTTCAGGCGCATTGAAGATCGGTGAGGCCGGTGAGTTCGACTATTCCGGTTCTCAGGCACTCAAGGCACTCCGTGAGGAGGGAGTGGAAACAGTTCTCATCAACCCAAACATCGCCACCGTACAGACATCCGAGGGCGTTGCCGACCAGATCTATTTCCTTCCTGTCCAGCCATATTTCGTGGAGAGGGTAATCGAGAAGGAGCGTCCGGATGGTATCCTCCTTTCTTTCGGCGGACAGACGGCACTCAACTGCGGTGTTGAACTCTTCAAGAGCGGTGTGCTCGAGAAATACAATGTCAGGGTGCTTGGTACTCCGGTGCAGGCAATCATGGACACTGAAGACCGTGAGCTCTTCGTTCAGAAGCTCGATGAGATTGACGTGAAGACCATCAAGAGCGAGGCTTGCGAGAATATCGAACAGACACGCAAGGCTGCTGCCGAACTCGGATATCCTGTAATCATCCGTGCCGCATACGCATTGGGAGGCCTGGGATCAGGTTTCGCTGACAACGAGGAGGAACTGAACAAACTCGCCGAGAAGGCATTCGCTTTCTCTCCGCAGGTGCTCGTGGAGAAGAGTCTCAAGGGCTGGAAGGAGATAGAGTATGAAGTGGTGCGCGACCGCTACGACAACTGTATCACCGTTTGTAACATGGAGAACTTCGACCCGCTGGGAATCCATACGGGAGAGAGTATCGTAATCGCTCCTTCACAGACGCTTACAAACTCAGAATATCACAAGCTCCGTGCCTTGGCCATCAAGATTATCCGCCATATCGGTATCGTGGGTGAGTGTAACGTGCAGTATGCCTTCGACCCTAAGAGCGAAGACTATAGAGTAATCGAGGTGAACGCCCGTTTGAGCCGTTCGTCAGCCCTCGCTTCAAAGGCTACCGGTTATCCTCTCGCTTTCGTTGCTGCCAAGCTCGGTATGGGCTACGGACTCTTCGAACTGAAGAACTCCGTGACCAAGACCACCAGCGCCTTCTTCGAACCGGCTCTCGACTATGTGGTCTGCAAGATACCACGCTGGGACTTGAGCAAGTTCCGTGGTGTAGACAAGGAGCTGGGATCATCGATGAAGTCTGTCGGTGAGGTAATGGCTATCGGCCGCAACTTCGAGGAGGCTATCCAGAAGGGTCTCCGTATGATCGGTCAGGGTATGCACGGCTTCGTGGAGAACAAGGAACTTCAGATTCCAGACATCGACGCCGCCCTTCGTGAACCTACAGACAAGCGTATCTTCGTCATCTCCAAGGCTATGCACAAGGGATATACCGTTGACGATATCCATGAACTGACAAAGATCGACAAGTGGTTCCTCGAGAAGCTGAAGCATATCATCGACATCGACGAGGAGATGAAGAAGTGCAACATAAATACTCTTGACAAGGAACTGATGCGCACTGCTAAGGTATATGGTTTCACCGACTTCCAGATAGCTCGTGCAGTCGGCTTGGAGCAGGAGCTTCACAGCATGGCTAAGGCAGGTCTTGTTGTAAGACAGTTGCGCAAGAACTACGGCATCCTTCCTGTAGTAAAACAGATAGATACCCTTGCCGCTGAATATCCGGCACAGACCAACTATCTGTATGTTACATACGCCGGTGTGAAGAGCGATATCACCTTCGAGAACGACCACCGCAGCATCGTGGTGCTCGGTTCAGGTGCTTACCGCATCGGTTCTTCTGTAGAGTTCGACTGGTGTGGCGTGCAGGCTCTCAATACCATCCGCAAGGAGGGCTACCGCTCGGTAATGATAAACTATAACCCTGAGACCGTTTCTACCGACTATGACATGTGCGACCGTCTCTATTTCGATGAGTTGACATTCGAGCGTGTTATGGATATCATCGATATGGAGCAGCCTTATGGCGTCATCGTTTCTACCGGTGGACAGATTCCAAACAACCTTGCAATGCGCCTCGATGAGCAGCATGTGCCGATCCTCGGTACCAAGGCTAAGGATATCGACAATGCCGAAGACCGTGCCAAGTTCTCTCAGATGCTCACCAACAACGGCATCAACCAGCCAGAGTGGAGCGCTCTGACCAGCATGGAAGACATCGACAAGTTCATCGATAGGGTAGGCTTCCCTGTTCTTGTGCGCCCAAGCTACGTGCTCTCAGGTGCTGCCATGAACGTATGCTCTAATGAGGACGAGCTTAAGCGTTTCCTCCAGTTGGCTGCCAATGTCAGCGAGGATCATCCTGTCGTTGTGAGCAAGTTCATCGAGCATGCCAAGGAGATTGAGATGGATGCCGTGGCAAAAGACGGTGAGGTCATCGCCTACGCCATTTCAGAGCATATCGAGTTTGCCGGTGTACACTCCGGCGACGCTACAATACAGTTCCCTCCACAGAAACTCTATGTTGAGACCGTGCGCCGTGTGAAGCGCGTAGGCCGTCAGATTGCCAAGGAACTACACATCAACGGACCGTTCAACATTCAGTTTATGGCTCGCGACAATGACATCCTCGTCATCGAGTGTAACCTGCGTGCCAGCCGTTCGTTCCCATTCGTGAGCAAGGTATTGAAGATAAACCTCATCGAGCTCGCAACACGAGTGATGTTGGGTCTGCCGGTAGAGAAACCGAGCAAGAACCTCTTCGACCTCGACTACGTGGGAATCAAGGCTTCTCAGTTCTCGTTCAACCGTCTGCAGAAGGCCGACCCTGTGCTCGGTGTAGACATGAGCTCTACCGGTGAGGTTGGATGTATCGGAAACGATACCAGCTGTGCCGTGCTCAAGAGTATGCTTTCCGTAGGTCAGCGTATTCCGGAGAAGAACATTCTTCTTTCTACTGGTAGTGCAAAGCAGAAGGCAGACATGCTCGATGCTGCACAGATGCTCGTGAAACATGGTTATAAGCTCTTTGCAACAGACGGAACAAGCAAGTTCCTCACTGAGAACGGCATTGAGAACACCCATGTGCTCTGGCCTTCAGACCCTGACGACGGCAAGACTCCAAAGGCTCTGGATATGCTCCACAACCACGAGATTGACATGGTGGTGAACATTCCTAAGAACCTCACCAGCTCTGAGCTTACCAACGGATACAAGATTCGCCGTGCGGCAATCGACCTCAACGTTCCGTTGATTACCAACAGTCGTCTCGCCAGTGCATTCATATCAGCATTCTGTACCACCAAGCTCTCAGATATCGAGATTAAGGCATGGGGTGAATATTAATCCCCAAACGGTCATTAGACCGTATAATGGTCATTTCCTAATGACCATTATACGGTTAATCGTATTCAACCGGAGTTGATATACTCTATATAAAATAAACTCAGCCAAGGATTCAGTGATTACCGGGTCCTTGGCTGAGTTTTTTATACTGTTTTTTTACCCTAAACGTCCTGATGACCGATTTAGGTCTATATGATTAGAATTCCACTTTGATGATATAGTCGTCTTCGTCGCCCTTCCTGTCGTTCAGCTCGAAGATTGTCTTGCCTGTGGATTTGTCCTTTCTGAAAGACAGTTTCTCGCCTGTGATGAGGTTCGTCGCTTTCTTGGCTTTACCCTTCATGGTAACGGCGATTTCACCATCCTTCTTGTCTGTTAGGATATGTATATAGAGAGGTGCCTTTTTCCCCTTTCCGCATGTCGACACGATGCTGTCGCCCAGTGCCACTTCTCCTGCTACGGTGCGGTATATGCTTTCGCCGGCATTGCCGTTCAGCCATTTGCCCATGTCGGCAAGACGGTCGAGAGCCGTTGCCGGCAGTTCGCCGTTCGGCTGCGGACCGATATTGAGCAGCAGGTTGGCACCCTTTGCCGCTGTGCGCACGAGCAGTCTGATGAGTTCCTTGGTCGATTTGTAGTTCTGGTCTTTTATCTTGTATCCCCACATGCCGTTCATCGTCTGACAAGTCTCCAGCGGCAACCGGCTGATAGACTGTCCCGACAGTCCGTTCTTGTTCTCACCCGGAATGTCTCTTTCAAACATCTGCATGTCTTCGCCCTCAAACGGAGTCTGGTGGTGGTTGTTGCCGATGATGCACGCCGGTTGCAGCTTGTGTATCATGGCATACTGCTCAGGCAGCTGCCAGTTGAATGGGATAGTGTCCTCGTCGTGGTCCCACCATCCGTCAAACCATATACCGTCCACCTTTCCGTAGTTTGTCAGCAGTTCGGTGAGCTGTGCGTTCATGAATTTGTAGTAGTGGTTCCAGTCCGCCTTCTTCGGGTCTTTGCCTGTTGTCAGTCCTGTTCTGCCGGCAGGGTAGTCCTCACGTGTCCAGTCTATGTGAGAGTAGTAGAGATGCAGTCCTATTCCCTGCTTGTGGCATTCGTCAGCCAGCTGTCTCACGATGTCTTTGCCGTAAGGCGTGTTCATGATGTTGTAGTCAGACTGTTTGGTGTCCCACATCGAGAAGCCCTCGTGGTGGCGGGTGGTGAAGCAGATGTATTTGGCTCCCGAAGCCTTTATCGCTGAAATCCATTTCTCTGCGTTGAAGGAGTGCGGATAGAAAGCGTCAGCCACCTTGGCGTATTCGTCCTTGTTGGGACCATAGTTGAGATACCATTCCCCCTGTGCGAACATGCTGTAAAGTCCCCAATGCAGGAAAATGCCGAATCGGTTGTCTGAAAATTCATTTCGTGCCTGCAGGTTCTCTGCTGTCGGTACGTAATGCTGCTGTTTGCTGGTTTCGGCATTCTGTTGGTTCTGTGCGTTGCCCAGAAGAGTTGCCGATGCAAGTAGTGCTGTTAACAATGCGTGTTTCATATAAAATAAGGTTATCAAAAGATTATTATAAATCCAGTTCCAGAAGTCCGCATAGCGGGAGATTCCTGCGATGCGGACCATGAAACCGGTTTTCAGTCATTGTGTATTTCTTGTTCCGTGTATTGTCAAGGCCTCATCGTGTTAGGCAGTTTGAAGTCCTTGTTGAACACGTCAGCCACCTTGTCGATTTCGAGGAACGTGGTGCCGCCGCCCCTTCCGAAGCTGCCGCTCAGATATGCAATCTTGTCCTCCATCTTCAGGTAGCCCTTCTGTCGCAGCATTCTCAGCGCAGCCACGAACTGGTCTTGCGGTTGCAGCTTCTCATGCTGGAACACCGGAATCACTCCGTAGCTCAGAGCCAGCAGTCTCTGCACCCTTTCCTTTACGCAGATGGCGAGCACGGGGTTAGGACCGCGGAAAGCCGCCAGGTTTCGTGCTGTGCGTCCGTATAGGCTGTCGGTGATGATTCCCCTCACTCCGAGACGCTCCGTTGACTCGATAGCCTGTTTCGCAAGGAATTCGCTCACGTTGCAGTCATCGCTCAATGGCACAGGGATGTCGTTTTCGCGCATCTTGTCCTTCTCTGCCTGTTCGGCGATGGTAGCCATTGTCTTTACAGCTTCTACCGGGTATTTTCCCGATGCCGTCTCGCCGCTGAGCATCAGGGCATCGGTGCGGTAGTATATGGCATTGGCGATGTCGGTCACCTCGGCACGTGTAGGACGAGGGTTGTTTATCATCGTGTGCAGCATCTGTGTTGCAACGATAACGGGCTTCTTAGCCTCGATACACTTCTTGATGATCATTCTCTGGATTCCCGGAATGCGCTCGATAGGCACCTCGATGCCCAGGTCGCCACGGGCGATCATGATACCGTAAGACGTCTCGATGATCTCGTCGATATTGTCAACGCCCTCCTGGTTCTCGATCTTTGAGATGATCTTTATCTCACTGTTGTGCTCGTCAAGGATTTTCTGCACAGCCAGCACGTCCTCCTTGCTGCGCACGAAAGAGTGGGCGATGAAGTCGATGTCCTCTTCTATTGCGAGCAGGATGTTCGCCTTGTCTTTTTCTGTCAGCGCCGGCAGGTCGATATGCTCTCCCGGAACGTTGACGCTCTTCTTCGAACCCAGCTTTCCGTCGTTCTGCACCTCCACGCAGAGCGAGTCGCCGTCTTTTTCATAGACGAGCATATCCAGTTCTCCGTCGTCGAAGAGCACGTGGTCGCCCACCTTCACGTCATCAACGAAATTCTCGTATGAAACGTTCACTGTGTCGTGAGTAGTATCCTCAGTATTGTGTCCGTAGATTTTCACCTTTTCCCCCGTCTTGTATTCAATGGGTTGGTCAGTGGCTGTGGTCCTCACTTCCGGTCCTTTGGTGTCGATGAGTATACCGATGTGTTTTGACACCTTTCTCGTGTTTTTGATAATCTCGCGTAGACCGTCGTGTGAGGCATGTGCGGTGTTCATTCTGACTACGTTCACACCTGCCAGGAATAGCTGGCGGATAAAGTCTACACTGCATCTGCGGTCGCTGATAGAAGCTACAATCTTAGTTTGTTTCATACCTGTATGTTATTTACCTATTTAAATTCAATGCAAAAATACAACAATAATTTCTATTTCCGTCTCAGGTGTTGTGATTATTTGCTGTTATTCGACTAAAACGATTTCGTTCAGAGGCTTATCCGTTGATGGTGGTCATGCAAGCTGCTTCAGTTCCATTCCTTGAAGTGCAGTTCCTGTTCCACCCATTGCGGTCTCTTCTTTTCGTCGCATGGGTTCGACACGCTCAGTCCTATGAGCCGGATAGGTTTCGTTGTGGTGTCCACCTGTCTGAGGAGTTCCTTTGCCAGTGGCAGGATGTCCTGTTTCTTTGTGAGCACCTTGTCAGACGTTATGCTGCGTGTGATATTGGTGAAGTCGGAGTATTTTATTTTCAGGCTCAGCGTCAGTCCTCTGAATCCGCTTTTCTCCAGTCTTGTCAGCAGTTCCATCACCGTGTGGTATAGTTCTATTATTATCGCCGACCTTTTGTTTATATCCTCCAGAAAAGTCTGTTCGCACCCCACCGACTTCCTTATCCTCACGTTCTCCACAGGCCGTTCGTCTATGCCACGTGCGAAATTATAGAACGTGGGTCCTGCCTTTCCGAACACCTCGGTGAGATGCTTCAGCGAGCATTGCCTCAACTGTTCCCCGTTGAATATCCCCATGCGGTGCATTGTCTCTCTCGTCTTCGGTCCCACGCCCCAGAAATCCTCTATCGGCAGCGTTGCGATGAAGTCGAGAGCACGGTCAGGGTGGATGGTGAACAGTCCGTCGGGCTTGCGGTAGTCGGAAGCTATCTTGGCGAGAAACTTGTTATACGACACTCCTGCACTTGCCGTCAGCTCCGTCTCCTGTCTTATAGCTTCCTTTATCTCCCTTGCTATGTCTTGAGCGAGCAGAATCTGCGGTTTGTTGCAGGTCACGTCGAGAAAAGCCTCATCGATAGACAGCGGTTCTATCAGGTCTGTATAGCGTTGGAAAATGGCGTGTATCTGTCGCGACACCTCTTTGTACGCCTCATGCCTGCACGGCACGATAATCAGTTCCTTGCACAACTGTTTCGCCTTTGCCATCGACATAGCCGAGCGCACTCCATATCGTCTTGCCTCATAGCTCGCCGTAGACACCACGCCGCGTGGTCCGTCGAACCCCACGGCAATCGGTTTGCCGCGCAGCTCAGGATTGTCTCTTTGTTCCACTGCCGCAAAGAAGGCATCCATGTCGATGTGTATTATCTTTCTGATATTGTCCATTGGCTTTTCACGCAAGGATTGCTGTTTGATGCTATATATGTATTTCCGATGTGTGCAAATAAGGCAATCAATGCAATTGTTAATGCAAAGATAATGCTTTTATGGCAGATATAAGTAAACCTGTTGGCGGAATTAATTTAGTGCATACTTAATTCTGCCAATGGGCTTGTC
>CAVBFA010000056.1:0-7950 GCA_963594595.1 Oscillibacter sp.
GGGGACCTCATGATTATGAATCATGCGCTCTAACCAGCTGAGCTATCCCGCCATCATTTCTTTTTTGCGAGTGCAAAGGTAAGACTTTTTATTTAAACCACCAAAATATTTTCAAGAAAATCTTTCATTTAGATGTTTTTTTTGTATTTTTGTCCCAAAATAGAACAAAAAACAGAAGATATGCCCCTACCGGTCGCTATTGACTGTTGTCATGACATCAGATTCTGACGACCGATCGGGACAAGACACTGGCACAGATTACCTATGGACGACAAGAAAAAAATCTATCTGGAGTATGAACTCAATGCTACATCACCCGGCGCGGTATGGCCTATTATCAGCGAAGCTACCGGACTGGAACGATGGATGGCTGACGAGGTGGAGCGAGAAGGCGACAAGCTGACATTCACATGGGGAACATCGTATATGAACAAAGACACGAAGACGGCAACCATAGTGAAGGAAAAGGCTGAGAAGTTCATCCGCTTCAAATGGGACGACGACACCAATCCCGACGCCTACTGCGAACTGAGGATTGAGGTTGGCGAGATTACCAACGACTGCATCCTGGCGATTACCGACTATGCCGACGACGGCGACACGGAAAGTCTGAAGGACATCTGGGACGAAAACGTGCAGATGCTTCACCAGAACACGGGAATCTGACACCCCGACCACCTCCTGCAAAATCTATACTCCACAGACACACATCTTTAATATTTACCTTTGTATATAATATACGAAGGTATGTAGAATACGCACCGATATACTCCCGGAACCCAAGGGGACTCCACCCTCCCTAAAAAACAACATTGGCAAGGATAACAAAAGTTCAAGAATTGGGCAACGTGCTTGCCCAACTGGGGCAACGTGCTTGCCCATCATGGGCACGCTGCTTGCCCCTGTTGGGCAGAATTGATGTCAGGCGGATGCCCAAAAAGTTAATGTTGCAATACCCATATTCCTGTTTTCAGGATTCTGCCAACGCATGCAATTCCTGTAGTCTGAATTCACCACATCTGACAATTACTTTCATCTGACAATTCCTCACACCTGACAATTCCTTTCATCCGAGCAAACCATCCAGACAATTGGCTGACAATCGCAAGACAGTCAACTAACTGTTTGTCAGAAGATTACAACAAAAAAAACAGACAGTCTGACAGTTTTTTCTGAAATTCTTGGTTTTTCTGAAAAGCAGCGTTATGGGCAACTTTTAACTTCCGCCAACGGGTAGAAACAGCAAACAGTAATAAAAAAACAAATAAAAAAACGGTCTAATCAGCATTCGGGATTAAACATTCCACAAGTCTATGCGTCCTATAAACAGAAAGCCGACAAACAAGGCGACAGACAAGCATCATACAGTTTACAATAAAAAAAACATCACTACAGGCAACAAGGCAAGATGAATATCGACAACAACGAAATAACGAGGACCATAGCCCAAGACAAGGAAAAGGGGTTCCGACTGCTGATGGCGAAATTCAGTAAGCCGCTATACTGGCACATCCGCCGACTGGTGGTGAATCATGATGATGCACAGGACGCCGAACAGGAGACGTTTATCAGAGCATACAACTCCATCGACAGACTCGACAACAAGGATGCCCTGACAGCATGGATATACCGCATCGCCACGCGCCAGGCGCTGACATTGCTGGAACGGAACAAGAAGACAACGCTGATTGGCGAAACGCTCGGCGAACAGGATGCCACGGCAGATATGACTGCCGACAGCTACGTGGACTTCTCCGACCTCGAAGCCGTAAGACTGCAAAAGGCGATACTATCACTGCCACGCAAGCAGCAGTTGGCATTCAACCTGAGATACTACGACGAGATGGACTACGACCAGATAGCCCAAGTGGCGGAAACGACAGCCTCGACGGCGAGAGTGAACTACCATCTGGCGAAGGAAAAGATAATAAGATATATGCAACAAGAACTCTAAAAGGAATTTGAGATATGGAAAAGAACTTCGATTTCAAGACCGTAGGAAAGAGAATGCCCTACGTCATGCCGGAAGGATTCCTTGCGGATATGGAAAGCAGGGTGATGGAGAGCGTGGAGGCGAATGCCGCCGCAAGAGGCAAGTCACGCATCTACCATCTGTTCCGCAGCATGGTGGCAGCGGCGGCAGTGGCGACATTATTTATCGTATGCCACAGTGCCCTACAGCCCAGACACATGAGAGTATATTCCGATCTGGACCAGGCGTTCGAGAATCTGAGCTACGACGACCAGCAGTTTCTGATCGACGACTACGACAACGACGTGTTCCTCTCGGACACATATCTCTCAAACTTATAGATAGCGCTATAACATAGAAAGATAACAAACCGAAGATCCGGATGTCTACGACTGTTGCCGGCAGACAAATCGACAAATGACAAGAAGGGACTTCAAAATCTAAAAAGAAAGGAAAAAAAGATGAAGACAACAAGAACGATAATCCTGACGCTGATGCTGATATTCACTACAATCGGCTCACAGGCTCAGGACGTCAGACAAAGGATGTCGAGAGAGCAGATGGCGGAAACGCAGGCCAAGCATATCGCCGCCGACCTGAACCTCACGGGCAACACCTACGACCGCTTTGTGGAGACATACGAGAACTACAAGAAGGAGCTATGGCAGACCGCACCGAAGCGCAGCAAGAATAAATGCCGCAAAAGCGAGACGGAGGAGCAGGCAGCTGAGAATACCCGCCAGCGTTTCGAGAGGAGCCAGAAGATGCTCGACATCAGGAACAAATACTATCAGGAGTTCAGCAAATTCCTCACACAGAAGCAGATAGAGCAGATGTATGAGAAGGAGCGCAAGATGATGAAGAGACTGAGCGAGCGCCGCAGGGCCAACCACGGCAAAAGGAGATGACAGCAAGTTTCATTCATATTGTGAATATACCATACTAACAACAAACATAGCAAGAAATAAAATAATCAAGAAAGTAAAGAATAAGCGATTATTATATAGAATAAGTGTTGGTTTTTTCAGGGAGGTTGGTGTCCGTGAGGATATCAACCTCCGTCTTTTATTCCCAAATCGGTCATTTGGAGTTCGCTTGCATCCTGAATATTCAGGAGGGTGGAATCATTTCTTCTTCCTCACAAACCGCAGACACTCGTTGAGAATCTCCACCTTTGCTATCTTCATTATGGCGAGATAGAGAAGCGAGGCGATGACGATGCGGGAGAGAAGAAGGAGGGCAAGGTTTGGAATACAGCGCGTGGCGAAATGCGTCACCGCCATCACCGCCGCTGCCGAAAGCATGAACGGCATGGTGTCGGCAAGTACTTCAGCGATGCGGATGCCGATAAGCCGGTGCGCCTGCCACTGCCACACGGCAAGCCACAACACGGTGAAGATGGTGTATGCCACCACCATGACATATATGCCATAGCTGCAAGTAAGCAATATCAGCAATATCTGCATCACAATCTGTGCGATGTTGCACCACATGTATATGTCTGACCGTCCTCCGCTGATGGCGAGCTGCTGATACATGGTGTTGAACGAGAAGAAGGCACCACCCACACAGAGCACCTGGAGCAACGGAATGCAGTCGGTCCACTTCTCACCTATCGTGAGCAATATGAACTCATTGGAGACGAGCGACAGTCCGAACATGGCAGGGAAAGACAGGAACGCCGTGAAGCGCATCAGCTTGCGGAACACTCGTTTCTCCCTCTCGCTGTCGTCGGCAATCTGTGCCAGCACGGGCTGTGCCACCTGGTCGATGGTGCCGGATATCGTACTGTATGCCATGGTGTTCCATTTGTTTGCCTGGGTGAAGTTTCCCACCGCCGCCATCGGGAACTTATGTCCGATGATGAAGGTGAGCACATTGCCGTTGATGGTGTTTACGATAGAGGTGATGAGGATCTTGACGCTGAACGAGAACATCCGTCTTATCGGACTGAAGTCGATATGGAACGTGGGGTGCCACTTGCGGAAGGTGTAGTAATAGCGGCAGATGTTCTGTATGAAGACGAAGAGCACCGACTGCCATGCGAGGCTCCAGTATGCCATGCCGTTGCATGCCATCACCACTCCGCAGATGCCTGAGAGGGAGAGGGCTATGAGTCCTGTCATGGTGCGCTCCTTTGCCATGATGTTCTTGAACATATAGGCGTGGTGGGCGATGCCGAACGACGACAGGAAGAAGGCGAGGAACACGAAGCGCGACAGCTTGGTGAGCACCGGCGAATGGAAATACCAGGCGATGAGCGGCGCCGAGAAGAAGAGGATGACGTAGAGGATGGCACTGGCGATGATGTTGAACCAGAACACGGCGTTGTAGTCGTTTGCCGTAGGCTCCTTGATGTTAGTGAGTCCCTGTGTGAAACCACTGCTCTGCAGATTGCCGGCAATGAGAGTGAATATGGTGAGCACACCCACCACGCCGTAGTCGCCAGGCGAGAGCTGCTTGGCAAGCACGATACCGAACACGAGGTTCAGTATCTGTATCGTACCGCTGTTCACCGCTCCCCAAAAGAGTCCCTTGGCTGTCTTCTCCTTCAATGATTCCGTCATCGTTTCGCTGTTTCTTTTCGTTATTACATAATGCTGCCGCCACCAAGGTCTGCACGGGGTTTCGCATGTGGCGGTCTTAAGATTATGCAAAAATACAACTAAATGTTTTCTTTCCTTGTCTCTTTCGCTTTTTTTTAACTACCTTTGTAGATGGTATGGACATAAAAGATATAAAAAAAGAGTGGAACGCCAAGATTCTGGATATTCTGAAGGCGTTGACACGCATCTGCGAGGACCACGGACTGACCTTCTACTGCTGTGCAGGAACGGCAATCGGTGCGGTGAGACATCATGGCATCATTCCATGGGACGACGACATCGACGTGATAATGCCGCGCCCCGACTACGACCGCCTGCTGGAGATTGCCAAGAAGGAGGATTTCGGGAAGTATGAACTGGTGACGCCCTACGACAATGAGGCGTACCCCCTGTATTTCTCAAAGTTGTCTGACAAGACGACGACTCTCGTTGAGGAGCGCGAGCGCCCGTGTGTCATCGGTCTGTTCGTGGACATCTTCCCCCTCGACGCCACCGACGACGACATCGACAAAGCGCACAGGCTGAAAGACAGATACACGAAGATAATAAACCGACTCAATGCCATATCCACACGCAACACCTTCGGCGAATACATGCAGCTGCTGACAAGCACTAAAACGTGGGGACGATTCGCCATAAAGACTCTGGCTTTCTTCTGCCGGCCGGCGATCCGCCGCAGACTGATACGGCAGATGGACAGTATGAGCCATCTCTACGACTATGAGAAGGCGAAAAACGTGCAGGTGTATACCGGCTCTTACGGCTACCGCGAGGTATTCCCCAAGGAATGGCTCGGCAAGGGAAAGACCTTCCCGTTTGAAGACACCACGGTGTTGCTGCCCGAGAGATACGACGAATATCTGCGGCATTTCTTCGGCGACTACATGCAGCTGCCACCAGTGGAACAGCGGATAGAGAAGCACAACAGGGCTTATCTGAACATGAACGCCAGAGAACCGATAGAGGAGGTGAAGAAAAAGCTGCGATAATCGTTCTCATCGAGACAACAATCCTCTTCGAGACAATAATTTCTATAACAATAACGACAAAAATAAATACAGATACTATGAACTATGCACTCATAATAGCCGGCGGTTCCGGCAACAGAATGGGACAAGACATCCCAAAGCAATTCATGCACGTGGACAACTGTCCGATAATCATCCACACGCTGCTCGCCTTCCAGCGTCACCCCGACATCGACGGCATCGCCGTGGTGTGTCTCGACGGATGGCAAACGGTATTGCAGTCGTATGCCAACCAGTTCTCGGTGACGAAGCTGAAATGGATTTTCATGGGTGGAGACAACGGACAGCATTCGATACGCAACGGTGTGTACGGACTGAAGGAGAACGGCGTGAACGACGATGACCTCGTGCTGGTTCACGATGCCGTGAGACCTCTGCTGTCGCAGGACATCATATCATCCAACATCGCCACCTGCAAGAAATACGGATATGCCATAACGGGAATAAAATGCCGCGAGGCGATACTTGAGAGCGAGGACGGATTCAGCACACGCACCAGCATTCCGCGCGACAAGCTGATACGCACTCAGACGCCACAGACTTTCAGACTGAAAAACCTCGTGGCTGCCCATGAGGAGGCTAAGGAGAAGGGCATCACCAACTCCGTGGCTTCTTGTACGCTGATGGCGGAACTGGGCGGCAGGGAGATGCATATCGTGCCTGGATCGGAGAAGAACATCAAGGTGACTACTGTGGAGGACCTGGAAATTCTGAAGGCTCTCATGCATGTGCACAAGGAGTCTTGGCTGAAATAACGACATCTATCATGACAGAATACAGAAAGGACATTACCAACGCCGCTGCCGCTGCGCTGCCCTGGGACAAGCTTGAGGGAAGGAACATCCTCGTGACGGGAGCTACCGGACTCATCGGTGGGTGTCTCGTCGACGTTTTGATGGCCCGCCGGGAGCGCTCATACCATGTGTTTGCCGCCGGACGCAACGAGGAGAGGGCGCATGCACGCTTTGCCCACTACTGGCAGGACGAGCGGTTCCACTTCATAAAATTCGACGTCAGCGAACCGCTTGCCGGCGACACTGTGTTCCACTATATCATCCACGCCGCAAGCAACGCCAGTCCGGTGTTCTTCGCCAAGAGTCCGGTGGAGATAATAAAGTCTAACGTTTATGGCACCGCCAATCTGATAGACTACGGCAGAAACCACGGCATGGAGAGATTCCTTTATGTTTCGTCTGGAGAAATCTACGGACAGGGCACCGGCGAAAAGGCATTTACCGAGACAGACAGCGGATATGTGGACTGTGCCACGCCGAGAGCGTGTTACCCTTCATCGAAGCGTGCCGCCGAGACTCTCTGTGTGGCGTATGCCGAGGAGTATGGCGTGGATGCGGTGATAGTGAGACCGTCACACACCTACGGTCCGCATTTCACAGGCAGCGACAACCGTGTGTTCTGCCAGTTCATCCGCAACGTGCTGAGCGGTGAGGACATAGTGATGAAGAGTGACGGCAGCCAGATGCGGTCGTGGTGTTATGTGGCTGACTGTGCCCTGGCAATGCTATACGTGCTACTGAATGGCGAACGGGGAAATGCCTACAACATCGCCGACACATCATCGGTGTTCTCTATCAGAGAGATGGCAGAAACGCTGGCTCACCAGGCTGGCAGGAAAGTGGTGTTCGCCATCCCTGAAGATGCCGAGAAGAAGGTTTTCACTAAGATTTCCTATGCCGTGTTTGCCACCGACAAGCTGGAGGCGCTGGGATGGAAAACCCTTGCCGGCGACTGGCAGCAGAAGCTGCAGACCACGATACGGGAGGAAATGGAGAAGGCCGATTAAACGACTCAACAACTACCCAAGATAAAGCTTCTCATATTTCCGCTGCATCTGTTCCACGCCGAAGCGGACTGCAACAAACTGGCGGGCTTGCTGCGACAGCATCGTGCGGTCGGCATTGGGGATAACACTGCGGAAGATATGGAAATATTGTTCGTGGCTGTTGTCGTGAGCCACGAGAGGCCAGTCTTTGGGGACGGTCTCATTGAGTCCCTTGCAGTCGCTGCATACCACCGGCAGACCGGCAAAAGCCGCTTCTACCGACATCAGCGGAAGGCCTTCGAATTCGGAAGGCATAAACATATAATCAAAGGAGGCGAGATAGCCGGAGATGCCATACAGGGGCGGACGGACGGTGACGTTCGGCAATCCGCCGAGCTCTCTGTCCACCATATCCTGAAGTCTGCCGCCGCCGATGACATGGAAATGATACTGAGGCATATCCTGCAGACCTTTTATCACGGCAACGAGATGCACGATGCCCTTCTGGTCATCAAACCGTCCGGCAAAGAGGATGTTCGTCTTTCCGGCTTTCAACCCGTCATA
>CAVBFA010000056.1:7960-17828 GCA_963594595.1 Oscillibacter sp.
CTTTCTGTTCCACCTCCGGCACACCGTTGTATATTATAGGCGGCTGACTGCCATATTCCCTCGTATAGCATTCGAGCACCGACTGCGAAATGGCTACATTGGCATCATGGCGCTGATAAAAGCGCTCCACCTTTCTGCCAAACCGCTTCAGTCCGGTCCAGAGACATGTGTTATGGATGGTGCGCACGAGTTTTATGCGACGCAGCATCCACGGGAAGACGCGCGAGGTTGCCCACACGCACATATCCGGCACTTCGGTATGGGCATGAACGACATCAGGTCTGTATCTGAGCCAGAGCAGCAGAAAGCGAAAGGGAAAGAGAATGGCGGCGATACGCTCGGCGATGAAATGGAAATGGAAAGCGGGCATGACAGACCGATGACAGGTCACTCCGGCAGCCTGCAGTTCATCGAGGAACCCACGGGTGAATGAGGAATCGCCACGCAACACCTCCACCACATGATATTCAAAGTCGTCGTTTCCTGACTTTGCGATATTGGCGGCAACCCGTTCCGCACCGCCAAGGTCGAATTTGGAGATTATATGGAATACTCTTTTCATGATATTTCACTTTTTCTTGAGTTATGCCTACACATCGGAACTCATCACCGACTGCATATGCCTTTCTATAACATATTGCAAAAATACGGCATTTTTCCCACTAATCAATGAAGGCATGTGAAAATATTGGTAAGTTATTTTTTTCACCGTCACTAAAGAAAATAACTAAAGCGCTGCCCCGCAACAAGATGCAAAGGCAGCGCCACATGAAAAGGTATTACTATTGAGAAGTTATCAACATTCTTTTCCGCCCAAGAACACACGTTCTACAATCGGTGTGGTGTAGGCGTATGGCACGAAGCTGACCGACGGTATAGGACGGGTGATGAAGAAGTTCGCCACCTTGCCCTTGGCGATGGAACCATACTGCTGGCTTTCGCCCATGGCGCAAGCACCGTTGAGCGTTGCGGCATTGATAGCCTCCTCCGGCAGGAGTCTCAACTTGATGCATGCCAACGACACCACGAACTTCATGTCGCCCGACGGTGTGGAACCGGGGTTATAATCACTCGCCACGGCAACAGGGAGTCCGGCATCTACCATCTGGCGTGCCTTGCCATAAGGCAGATTGAGGAAGAACGATGTGCCCGGCAGCACGGTAGGCATTGTAACGGTGTCTCTGAGAATCTCTATCTCCTCCACCGTCATGCTTTCGAGATGGTCTACAGAGAGTGCGCCATGGGCCACACCCACCTCTACTCCACCCGACGATGCCAGCTCATCGGCATGGATCTTCGGTTTCATGCCCCATTTGTCGGCAGCCTCCAGGATGCGAGCCGTCTCTGCAGGAGTGAAGAATCCTTCATCACAGAACACATCAACGAAATCGGCAAGTTTCTCCTTTCCCACCTCCGGTATCATCTCGTTCACCACCAGGTCTACATAGTCCGGCTGCGTCATTCCCCTGCCCACGGCATGTGCGCCGAGGAAGGTGGACTTCACGCGAAGCGGTGAATTTTCCTTTATTCTCTTTATCACATGGAGCATCTTCAGCTCATCGGCGGTGTTGAGTCCGTAACCGCTCTTTATCTCCACACAGCCGGTTCCCTTGCGCATCACTTCTTCCATGCGCACCATAGCCTGCCGGTACAGCTCGTCTTCAGAAAGCGTATGCAGCAAGTCGGCGGAATTGAGGATGCCTCCTCCGCGCTTGGCAATCTCGGCATAGCTGAGACCGCGGATCTTGTCAACAAATTCCGCCTCGCGGCTTCCGGCAAAAACGATATGGGTATGCGAGTCGCACCATGACGGCAACACCGCACCTCCCCCAGCATCCACATGCTCGTCGGCTGCTATTCCCTCTGCCGGCATCTCAGCTCTCGTGCCCCATGCCGCAAAGCGTCCGTCCTCAACGAGGAGCCATGCGTCATTCAATATGCCGAGGCTCTGCATCTCTTTGCCACAGAGCCTCTGCTTGCCATGAGAATCGATGCCAGCGAGAATCCCGATGTTTTCTATCAATACTCTCATCTGTCAGTCGGATATGTGGTATGAATTATTTTCTAAGAAACTCTATAGAGTGCTGTATGTGTGGATACATCACCTCGTCGTTCACGATGAACGGAACCACCTTGCGGTAGTCCTCGAACAGTTTCTCCACTGCAGGAGAAGACTTCAGCGGGCGACGGAATTCCAATGCCTGTGCTGCATTGAAAAGCTCGATGGCGAGCACGCGCTCCACATTGAGCACCACTTTGTAGAGCTTGATGGCAGCGTTGGCTCCCATGCTCACGTGATCTTCCTGTCCCTGGCTTGAAGGTATGCTGTCTACAGACGCCGGTGTGCAGAGGCTCTTGTTCAAGCTGACTACAGAAGCTGCGGTGTACTGGGTGATCATGAATCCGCTGTTCACACCCGGTGTGGCAACGAGGAAGCTTGGCAGGTCTCTTGTGCCAGACACGAGCTTGTATATTCTGCGCTCGGAGATATTGGCGAGTTCGCTCATTCCGATGGCGAGGAAGTCCATTGGCAGTGCTATAGGCTCGCCATGGAAGTTGCCGGCAGAGATGATGAGGTCTTCATCAGGACAAACGGTAGGATTGTCGGTTGCTGAGTTTATCTCGGTGTCGATAACAGACTTCACGTATGCGAGAGTGTCCTTGGCAGCTCCATGCACCTGTGGGATGCATCTGAAAGAATATGGGTCCTGGACATACGACTTCGGTTTTTCTGCAATCTCACTGCCCTGAAGCAGTTCGAGCATTCTTGCTGCGGTATCGAGCTGTCCCTTATGAGGACGCACCACATGAACTGCCTTGGTGAATGGAGAGAGCAGTCCGTAGTAAGCGTCGAGAGACATGGCAGCAATCCTGTCTGCCCAGTCGCTCAGGCGCTCGCTCTGAAGCAGAGACCAAACGGCGAAAGCACTCATGTTCTGAGTACCGTTGAGCAGGGCGAGACCCTCTTTGGAGCCCAACTGTATAGGCTGCCAGTTCATCTCCTTCAGAACTTCAGCACCTGTCATCACCTTGCCTTTGTATTCCACTTCGCCGAGTCCGACGAGAGGCAATGTGAGGTGTGCCAGCGGCACGAGGTCGCCGGAAGCTCCAAGCGAGCCCTGCATATATACTATAGGATAGATGTCGTTGTTGAAGAAGTCAACGAGGCGCTCCACGGTGTCGAGCTTCGAACCTGAATATCCGTAGCTCAGCGACTGTATCTTGAGCAGCAGCATAATCTTCACGATTTCGTTTGGCACACGGTCGCCTACTCCGCAGGCATGCGACATCATGAGGTTGATCTGCAACTGTGCAAGCTGGTCGGCGCCAACGGATACGTTACAAAGCGAACCGAATCCTGTGGTCACTCCATAAACGGGAGCTGTGGTCTCGGCAATCTTCCTGTCGAGGTATTCTCTACATTTGATGATGCGCTGACGTGCGTCGTCGCTAAGTTCGAGTTTGTAACCTTTCTCAATGATTTCGCCAATACGCTCAATCGTAAGATGTTCTGCTGAAATTTTGTGTATCATAGTAGTGTATGATTAATTTTAAAAATCGGAAAAGCCCTGAGGACCCAAAAGACCTATGAATATAATACGCCTCCGTTGAGGCTAACAGAGTTCACTCAGGACTTTCCGACTATATTGTGTATTATAAAATGTTATTGATTATCTCGTCGTCAACGATGCTCGGCATCGTAACCTGCAGACCCGGAGTGCGCAGCATCTCGCGCTCGATGCTCGTCATCGAACCGGAGTTGCGTGCCCAGCTTCGGCGGGCGATTCCGTTGTTCACGTCCCACAGGAGCATCTCGCGGATATGGCGGTCTGAGTCGGCATCACCGTTGATCACCATTCCGAAGCCACCGTTGATGACCTCTCCCCAGCCTACTCCGCCGCCGTTGTGGATAGACACCCATGTAGCACCGCGGAATGAGTCGCCGATGACATTCTGTACCGCCATGTCGGCACAGAACTGTGAACCGTCGTAGATATTGCTTGTCTCACGGAATGGAGAGTCGGTACCAGACACGTCGTGATGGTCTCTGCCCAACACTACAGGCTTTGAGATCTCGCCCTTCTTTATCGCCTCGTTGAAGGCGAGGGCTATCTTCGTGCGGCCCTCGCAGTCGGCATAGAGGATACGTGCCTGGGAACCCACAACGAGGTGGTTCTTGCCGGCCTCTTTGATCCAGTGGATATTGTCGTCCATCTGTCCCTGTATCTCCTCAGGCGCCTCTGCCTTGATCTGCTCCATCACTTCGGCAGCGATGCGGTCTGTTGTGGCGAGGTCTTTCGGATCGCCGGATGTACAAACCCAGCGGAAAGGTCCGAAACCATAATCGAAGAACATCGGTCCCATGATGTCCTGCACATAAGACGGATAGCGGAACTTTCCGTCAGGCATCACGATATCGGCTCCGGCACGCTTTGCCTGCAGCAGGAAGGCATTGCCGTAGTCGAAGAAGTACATGCCCTGTGCGGTGAGCTTGTTGATGGCAGCCACCTGGCGGCGCAGCGACTCCTGCACGAGGTCGCGGAACTTTTCCGGTTCCTCTGCCATCAGTCGTTTCGACTCCTCGAGCGACACGCCTACCGGATAGTAGCCGCCAGCCCATGGGTTGTGGAGCGATGTCTGGTCGGAACCCAGATCCACATGCATATTCTCGTCGGCGAGGCGCTCCCACAGGTCTACGACGTTGCCCACATAGGCCATGCTCACCGTGCGTTTCTCTTCCATTGCCTTGCGAACGGCAGGAATCAGTTCGTCGAGACTGTAGTGCAGTTCGTCTACCCATCCCTGTGCGTGACGCTTCTCGGCAGCCAGTGGATTGATTTCAGCCACGATGCTCACCACTCCGGCGATGTTGCCTGCCTTCGGCTGAGCTCCCGACATGCCTCCGAGACCGGAGGATACGAAGAGCATTCCGTGGATGTCGGTAGGACCGCCAGGTTTCTTCATCTGCTTGCGGGCAGCGTTGAGCACGGTGATAGTAGTGCCGTGTACGATTCCCTGCGGACCGATATACATATATGATCCGGCAGTCATCTGTCCATACTGGCTCACTCCCAGTGCGTTCATGCGCTCCCAGTCGTCTGGCTTGGAGTAGTTCGGAATCACCATACCGTTTGTCACCACTACGCGTGGTGCATTCTTGTGAGACGGGAAGAGACCGAGCGGATGACCGGAATACATCACGAGCGTCTGCTCGTCTGTCATCTCGCTGAGATATTTCATCACGAGGCGATACTGTGCCCAGTTCTGGAACACGGCACCATTGCCTCCGTATGTTATCAGTTCGTGAGGATGCTGTGCCACTGCCGGGTCGAGGTTGTTCTGAATCATCAGCATGATGGCGGCAGCCTGCTCAGAGCGGTGTGGATAGTCGCTTATCGGACGGGCATACATCTCGTAGTCCGGACGGTAGCGATACATGTATATCCTGCCGTATTCGTGAAGCTCTTCGAGGAACTCAGGTGCGAGTTTCGCGTGAAGATGCTTCGGGAAATAGCGCAACGCATTGCGCAGTGCGAGTTTCTTCTCTTCGTCGGTGAGAATCTCCTTGCGCTTGGGCGCATGGTTTATCTCTTTATCGTATGCTTTCGGTTCCGGCAGGGTGTCGGGGATTCCGATGCGTATCTCCTCTTGGAATTGTTCTTTTGTCATAGTTGCTTCGATTTAGACATTATCTATATGATATATGACCGAAAAAGGTGAGGGAGAAAAACGTAATTTCTTCACCCCTCACCTTTCGTCATTTTATTTTCTTATCATCTCTTCCACAGTCTGCGTGATTTCCTTCTCCTCAGCGTTTGCCTTCTCTACGAGAGCGTCGGCCTCGGCGATGAGCGCTTCTGCCTTCTCACGGTCTTTCAGCGATGCTGCGTTGATCTTCACGTTCATGCCGGCACCGATTACGGCAGCTCTTGCTGCGAGCGCACCCACTCCTGCATCCGACACGCTGTTAGGATTTCCTGTGGTCACCATCTGGCGGCATACCTCAAACACCTTGTATGATGTCTTCATGGTCTCCAGCGGCACCTCCGTGGCAAAGAGCGTTGCAGCCTGTATGGCATCAGTGCGCAACTGTTTCTCCTCATCGGTGTTCTTAGGCATTCCGAAGGCTGCCATGATGCGGTTGAACGCCTCGGTGTCTTCGTCTACGAGATGCAGAAGCTCTTCCTGCAGCTCCATGCCGCGCTCTGCCCACTGGGCGAACTCGCTCCAGCGCTCGTCCCATCCCGGCTTGTGGCTTGAGAGGTTTGCCACCATAGTGGCGAGCGAAGCTCCCAACGCTCCCATATATGCAGACACGGAACCGCCTCCAGGAGCCGGACTCTCGCGGCTTGTCTCCTCGGCAAATCCCTTCACCGTGAGGTCAACGAGCTTGTTGCCACCCTTCTCGCCTGCAGCGAGCAGATATTCGATAACCTTCTCCTCGGGGTTGAACGGACGCAGGTCTTCGAGTCCCATCGACTTGATAGCAATCTTCAGAATGTCTTCCTTAGGAATACCAGCCGAGCGCTGCTGCTTGGCGAGGAAATACTTGCCGGCGTCGAGGAGCGCACACTCCGGGATGAGTCCTACGATCTCCGTTCCGGTGACGCGCAGTCCGCGGTTCTGAGCACAGCGGCACACCTCGTCGAAGGCTTTGTGCAGCGGTGTCTCGTTGATATTGGTGATGTTCATTGACACCTGGGCGATGCCGTATTCGTCGATGAACCATCCGATTGCCTTTGTTCCCTTGAGCGTACCCGGCTGCATCACAACCTTTCCGTTCTCGTCGAGCTTCTTCTTTCCGGTGATAGGATTGCCCTCACGAACCGGACGGCCCTTCTCTCTCACATCGAACGCGATGGCGTTGGCGCGACGTGTAGAAGTGGAGTTGAGGTTGAAGTTCACGGCAATGAGGAAGTCGCGGGCTCCCACTACAGTACAACCGGTGCGGGCTACCTTCTCGTCGTATGGTCTTGCACCGAAGTCTGGCTTCTCATTCTCGTCCATGATACGCTCTGCGATACCCTCATACTCACCTCTGCGCACAACGGCAAGGTTGCGGCGCTTTGGTGTGCGGGCTGCTGCCTCATAGCAATATGTAGGAATCTGCAGTTCGTTAGCGATGCGCTCAGCGAGTTTCTGTGCCAGCTCAGCACATTCCTCGAGTGTGATGCCGCTTACAGGTACGATTGGCAACACATCGGTAGCACCGATACGTGGGTGTGCTCCGTGATGCTTGCGCATGTCGATGAGCTCGCCTGCCTTTGCCACAGCACGGAAAGCTGCGTCAACAACGGCCTCCGGCTCTCCTACGAAAGTGACAACCGTACGGTTGGTGGCTTCGCCCGGATCCACGTCGAGGAGCTTTACTCCTGATGTCTTCTCAATCTCACTGGTTATCTGCTTGATAACGTTCATGTCGCGACCCTCACTGAAATTGGGCACGCACTCAACAATCTGCTTTTTCTTTGCCATTGCTATGTTTTTTTATAGTATCGTTATTTTGTTAGTCAATTTTGTTAGTCAAATAACTTTCCCTTCGGATGTTTTCCAATAGATGTTGCAAATCTACATAAAAAAATTTAATGTTGTAAGGATAAATCGAAAAAAGTTGGATATATTTATCCTTCTTTCATAACTCTTCATTAGATTTGCAGAAAGAAAACGAAAATTAAGCATCTTGATGCAACAACAGGCGCATCATCTATATAATATAAGGTTATAAATTAAGGTAGGAATATGAATCCCGTCACTCAAACCATAATATTGTCGGCATCCACACTGAGGATGCTGCCGCACATTGCTCTCTATCTGCTCCACCGGAAAGATATCGACGCCGACCTGACCCAGGTGCAGGACCGCCGGCCTGGGGTCTTGAACTTCATCAAGGCGTGTACCAGGGAACGCACGTTCAGGAATCTCTTCTACTATCGCATCGGGGAATACCTTTCGGCTCCCATACGCTGGATGCTGCCTGGAGAAAGGACTCTGAACATCTGGTGTCCGAGCATCGGCAAGGGGGCGCATCTGGAGCATGCCTATGCCACGTATCTGAATGCGGAGGGGATTGGCGAACGATTCTATTGTCTGCAGATGGTGACACTGGGCAACGGCAAAGGCGGCCGTCCCACGCTGGGCGACGATGTGGAAATATATACCGGTGCCACGGTGTTCGGCGGCGTGAGGATTGGCAACAACGTGACGATAGGTGCCGGAGCGGTGGTGTTTACCGATGTGCCGGACAACTGCACGGCAGTGGGAAACCCGGCAAGGATTATCCCCAAACAGTGAAGCACACACCTATCCAATTTCACCTCAAGTATCAAATTACCCAAAATCTGCAAAACCCATCAGTCCATCTGATTTTGTCGTAGCGCTTTGACTATCATACAACTGCCATGCAGATTATTCTGCGATATGGTATCGCCTGCAAATTACCGTTAAATATTCATAAAAATAAAATTCAGGCAAGTCTCATATTATAAATATAAAGGAAAAATTCATACCTTTGCAATCCGATTATTAAACGGGGAAAGACTTAGAACCCCACGAACGTAGTGTTAATAGTTGTACTTTTGGCCGAGTGCGACGGTTAGTGAATCGACGTTCAAACGGTTTTCATAAACCACCATACCTTATATAATATATAGGGCGGAATATGAAAAGCGTGAAGAAAGTAATAAAAAAACGTTTTTTAGTAGTAAAATTAAAACATCAGAATGAACACTTTAAGTTACAAGACTATTTCCGCAAACAAGGAAACAGTCAACAAAGAGTGGGTTGTTATCGACGCCACAGACCAGGTAGTAGGTCGTCTTTGCTCTAAGGTAGCAAAATTGTTGCGCGGTAAGTACAAGCCAAACTTCACTCCTCACGTAGATTGCGGAGACAACGTAATCATCATCAACGCCAGCAAGGCATATTTCACTGGCAAGAAGGAGACCGACAAGGTCTACACACGTTATACTGGCTATCCAGGCGGACAGCGCTTCAACACTCCAGCCGAGCTTCGCACTCGCAAGGGCGGTGTTGACAAGATCATCCGTCATGCTGTGAAGGGTATGCTTCCAAAGGGTCCTCTCGGACGCCACATCATGGACAACCTTTATGTATATGAGGGAACAGAGCACAACCACGAGGCTCAGAAACCTAAAGCAATCGATATTAACCAGTATAAATAATTCACACGATAATGGAAGTAATTAACGCAATTGGTCGCCGCAAGAGTGCTGTTGCACGTGTTTACATGAGCGAGGGTACCGGCAAGATAACCATTAACAAGAAAGATATTACTGAGTATTTCCCATCAGCAATCGTACAGTATGTTGTAAAGCAGCCTCTGTTGGCTCTCGACGCTGTTGAGAAGTATGACATCAAGGCTAACCTCGACGGTGGTGGCTTCACAGGCCAGAGCCAGGCTCTCCGCCTCGCTATCGCACGCGCACTCGTTAAGGTGAACGCTGAGGACAAGAAGACTTTGAAGGATCACGGATTCATGACTCGCGACTCTCGTGCCGTTGAGCGTAAGAAGCCAGGTCAGCCAAAGGCTCGTCGTCGCTTCCAGTTCAGCAAGCGTTAATCTTATACATATTTTATTATATATATACAGATTATATATAGCTGAGCTAAAAAGTTTAGTATCTAAATCGGTGAGATTCCATTAATCGGGGACTACTCATCGACTGATCTAACAATTAGATTCAAAAAGAAAGTAAACAACAATTAAACAAGAAAAGACAATGTCAAGAACAAATTTTGACCAGTTACTTCAGGCAGGTTGCCACTTCGGACACCTCCGTCGCAAGTGGAATCCAGCAATGGCTCCTTACATCTTCATGGAGCGTAACGGTATTCATATTATCGACCT
>CAVBFA010000057.1:0-17783 GCA_963594595.1 Oscillibacter sp.
GTTTTTTTTAGGGGTGAAATGTAACTTTTTTGTAAGTCGTTGTCAATCAATAAAATATGGAATTATTTAAAGTGTTAAATTTTCTATAATAGTTTTTGTGTGCCTTTACAATCCCTTGTTTTTATAGTGGGGTTTTCCTTTTTCATGACTTAATTTTAGGAAAACATTAGTCTCGTATAGCGGTTTTTATGGAAAAATGAGCTACCTTTGCAAAACGAGCGATTCTTTTATATATATAATAATGTATATATGGATGAATAATATATGGTATATTGCAGCTTTTATTGTAATTACTAAGGTGAATAAAAAATATCGAAATACAAGAAAATGATAGATACATCCGTTTTCCAAGGAAAGACAGCCGCTTATTTCACATTGGGCTGCAAACTCAATTTCTCTGAAACCTCAACATTCGGCAGGATGCTCCAGGATATGGGAGTGAGGAATGCCGCTGAAGGAGAGAAAGCAGACATCTGCCTCATCAACACCTGTTCGGTGACCGAAGTTGCCGACCATAAGTGCCGTCAGGCAATCAATCGTATGGTGCGTCAGCATCCCGGAGCTTTTGTTGTCGTTACCGGGTGTTACGCCCAGCTTGAGGCGGAGACCATCAGTAAGATAGACGGTGTTGACCTTGTATTGGGTGCCAACGAGAAAGCGAGTCTCATACAGTATCTCTCCGACGCCTGGACACAGATGCAGTCAGACTCAGAAACCGCTGCGAACGGAGAGTCCCTCCACAGACATTACTCCGTGAAGACGAAAGACATCAAGACCTTCGCACCCAGCTGCTCCAGAGGCAACCGCACCCGCTTCTTCCTGAAAGTGCAAGACGGATGCGACTATTTCTGCACATATTGCACCATTCCCTATGCCCGCGGATTCAGTCGCAACCCAAGCATCAGCTCACTCGTTGAGCAGGCACGTCAGGCTGCTGCCGAGGGAGGCAAGGAGATTGTTCTCACCGGAGTCAATATAGGTGACTTCGGAGCCACTACCCATGAGAGTTTCCTCGACCTCGTGAAGGCGCTCGATGGAGTGGAGGAGATAAAGCGCTTCCGCATAAGCAGTCTTGAGCCAGACCTTATGTCAGACGAGCTCATCGAATATTGTTCCCGAAGCCGCGCCTTCATGCCACACTTCCATATCCCGCTGCAGAGCGGTTCCGACGCAGTGTTGAAACTCATGCACCGCCGTTATGATTCAGCACTTTTCGCACACAAGATAGAACTGATAAAGAAATATATGCCCGACGCCTTCATCGGAGTAGACGTGATGGTGGGAACCAGAGGCGAGACGCCTGAGTATTTCGAGGAGACATACGAATTCCTGAAGCGCCTCGATGTCACCCATCTGCATGTGTTCCCATATTCAGAGCGCCCGGGCACTGCAGCCTTGCGTATTCCGTATGTGGTTTCCGACAAGGACAAGAAACTGAGGAGCAAGCGCCTCATAGAACTTTCCGACGAGAAGACACAGGCGTTCTATTCCCGATATATCGGACAGGAAGCGGAGGTGCTCTTCGAGAAATCCACGAGAGGCAGGGCGATGCATGGATTCACACGCAACTATGTGAGAGTGGAGCTGCCGGCGGCAAAGTCTTCGGATGATCTTGACAACCAGCTTGTGATGGTCAGACTCGGCGGTTTCAACCATGACAAGACAGCCCTGATGTGTGAAATCTTAGATAGATAACAAATATAACTTTCAATAGTGATGCCGTTATAAGGGGTATACACATTATTATATATTATACCATATTATAATAATATAAGCAGAGCCTCTTGTCGCGGTGAAATTAAAAAACCATAGCGCTATGGATAAGATAGCAATAGTGATACTCAACTGGAACGGAGTGGGGATGATGGAGAAGTTCCTGCCCTCGGTCTTGCAATACTCCATAGAGGATGGCGCCACAGTATATGTAGCCGACAATGCCTCTACCGACAACTCTATGCAGATGCTGAAAGAGAAGTTTCCGCAGGTGCGCACCATACAGCTCGAAAAGAACTGGGGCTTTGCCGAAGGTTACAACAAGGCGCTGACGCAGATAGACGCAGAATACTATGTTCTCCTCAACAGCGATGTAGAGGTGACACATCATTGGCTCGTACCTCTGCTCGAGTTTATGGACAGCCATCCCGATGTAGCCTTCTGTCAGCCCAAGCTGCTGTCGGAGCAAGACCGCAACTCTTTTGAATATGCCGGCGCTGCTGGCGGATATCTCGACAAGTATGGCTATCCCTTCTGCCGCGGCAGGATATTCAATACCGTTGAACCCGACGACGGACAGTATGACTATGCCACCAAGATACTCTGGGCGACAGGCGCCTGCCTCATGATACGCTCCGAGGACTATTGGCGAGCCGACGGACTTGACGGACGCTTCTTTGCCCACAGCGAGGAGATAGACCTCTGCTGGCGTTTGAGGATAATGGGAAAAGACGGATACTGCGTGCCCGACAGCGTGGCATATCATGTGGGAGGCGGTACGCTGCCAAAGGGAAATCCGATGAAGACCTATCTCAATTTCCGTAACAACCTCACTATGCTATACAAGAATCTCGCTGACGACGAACTCAGGGGAGTGATGCGTATGCGCTGGTTCCTGGATTATCTCGCCGCCTTTCAGATGCTGATACTGGAGAGGAATTTCAAGGACTTCAAGGCTGTGTTGAAGGCGAGAAGAGATTTCAAGAAATGGAAAGAGGATTTCATAGAAGACCGTAGTTTCATACAGGCGTCGAGGTCGGTAGAAAACAAGGATATACAGGGCTTCTGCAGTTTCTCCATCCTCTGGAAATATTATGCCAAGGGAATCAGGAAGTTCTCGCAGCTCTGACCCTCCCCATTCAAATAGAGTTTCTCACATAACAATATTTAAAAACCGCTATATCATGAAAGACTCCGATACTATCTGCTCATGGGATGAACTTCTGGCTTCGCTTGAGACCGCAGCCAGTCATCCTGCTGACACGGCATGGCAAATATACCGTTATTTGCAGAACAACCATACCACTATGGGCTCGCAGCAGGTGCGTATGCTCTTGGCGGCATACCTCAAGTTGCCGGTAGACCGTCCGTCGCTGGTACATTCGTGTATTCTCGGCATTGCCGTGAAGATCAGTTCGGAGTATTCCGACTTCCAGTTTCCGCAGTTTCTGCAGATGTGGGGTTACGACAGATATCTGCGCGAAGAAGACAAGCAGAGGCAGACGGGGAAGGACGGCCGCAGCTATCCTTCGCTCATGCAGCGTGTGGAGCGCAGGCTCCAGTCGTATGCCCTCCATCATCAGAGCGAGATGCCACATCCCGTTGACGGCATCAAGGACATGGTAGCCGTCAAGGTGTTTGAGAAGCAGATGAACGGCAAGCGCCGCTACTTCGCCAAACTTGTGGCTTCAGACGGTAAGGAACTTGTGGCGAGCAGCCACCTCTTCCCCTGCAAACCGTGGGAGATACAGGGACGGATGTATACCGTGTCGGTAAGGGTGTCGAAGGAAGGCAACGAGAGGGCAGACGAGATAGTGAAGTCAGAGAAAAACATTGCTGACGTGTTTCCGCCCGTGGTGGGTTATGTAGACGGTGTGGACATGGGTCACGGTCATTATCATGTGTACGATTCATTGTCGCGGCATTTCGTGGCAGAGAAACCTACAATTATGGTCAAGCAGCAGGATTTTGTGGTTTTCTCGCCAGTCATACCGGCAGTAGACAAGTTCAAGAGTGCCATAATCTCGACTGTCATGCCTCATGACGAAGGTGTGAAAGCCTTCGGAACGATGAAGGGGGAGATAACATATCTGAATGCCGACGAAGGTTATCTGCGCTATCGCATAACATCTCCAATCGCCGACACTCCTGAAGGTACCCTGGCGGAAGAAGGCTTTGCCCGTCTTTCTGCCGTTGCCGACGACAAGATGCGCCGGTCTTTGAAAGTCGGCGACAGTGTCAGTCTCCTCCTTTTCCTGAAGAGAGGCAAAGACGGAGAGAAGCGAAACCATGTGGTTGGGATATCGTAAGCTGTAGTTTTTGATGAGCAAATCATAGCTCAGAATTCTCCCCACAGCGTGGGGAACAGAACCCCCTAATGTGGGGTTTCATTCCCCACGGTGTGGGGAATATTCGGTAGTGCCAATTGGCAATGATACTTCGATGATACTTTAGTGATACTTTTCTGTAAAATAACCGGAAAAGTATCATTGCCCTTAACTTATTGGCCTGTCGGACTTTAGATACTTGTGTAAAGCCCGATAATGATACTATGATACTTTTCTGCGGAAAAATCTTCACATCCTTGATAATCAAGCGCATTGCACTTTAATCGGTACGAATCAGACTTCGACATTTAGCCGAACATTCTCGGAATGTTCAAATCCTTGATACTCAGCCGTTGCGTGTATTCCCTCGTACCACGCTTCTTCTTTGTGCTATTTTGCGGTAGCTCTGATGTGGCAAAGGTAGTTGTAATCAGTTAGAAAAGGGAAGGAAATGGTAGAATTAAGATTGTGAAATTTTGAAATGCTACTGGTTTGTGTTGAAATAGATGTAAAACGCAATAATTTAGGCAACTATTTCCATAGTCTTTCGTGATTTTCATAGAATGTTTTTATCTTTGCATATGATTTAAATGAAAATATATGGCAAGGAAAGACATCAATCGCATAAAAATAGTATTGGTAGAAAATAAACGAACTGCGAAGTGGTTGGCAGACCAATTGGGTAAAGATCCTGCAACAGTGAGTAAATGGTGTACCAACTATTCGCAACCAAGCCTCGAAACGCTTGTTCAAGTGGCAGAGGCTCTTGATGTGGATGTCCGCTCTCTCATTGTGCAGACGAAGAAAAGCCGGATTGAGATAGAAGCGGAGAAGCTTCTTAATATTTCATCAAACCAGTAATACGAATACAATTAGATGATTATGACAACAAAGGAAATAGACGAAAAGTCGTTAGATAACGCACACCGCCTCTATGAGTCGGGCGATATAGATAAAATTCCTGTTGGTACAACAGCAGGTCTGCAACAGATACATCATTATCTTTTTGATGGTCTGTATCCATTCGCTGGCGTTGTTCGCGACAAGAATATCGCCAAAGGAGGTTTTCGTTTTGCCAATTCTCTCTATCTTGATGCAGCCCTCTCTGCCGTAGAAAAGATGCCAGAAGATTCCTTCGAGCATATCATCGAGAAGTATGTTGAGATGAATGTGTGTCATCCTTTCATGGAAGGTAACGGTCGCTCCACACGTATCTGGCTCGACATGATGCTCAAACGCTCTCTTGGCAAGGTGGTCAATTGGCAGTATGTTGACAAAGACCAATATCTCTCGGCAATGGAACGCTCACCTATCAACGACCTTGAACTGCGCTACCTCCTCTCGCAGAACCTTACTTCTGACACGGAGAGTCGTGAGGTGATATTCAAGGGGATTGAACAGAGTTATTACTATGAGGGGTATGAAAAACGACAATGGATATAGTGAAAGATGATGATACAGAAAAATCATCTTTGCAACCATTGTTTGGTTCGAAACACTACGAAATGCAAGAAGAGGATGTTTCGATGATGGTTGCTGACAATATATTCATTCCATATAGTGTCGAAGTAAGGCTCTGGAATACAAAACGAGAAGACTTGTTTGAGGGTAATCTTGATTTGCTTCTTATGTATGCCATTGCTCCTTCAGCTCGTCACAAAACTGAATCTGCTTGCAAAATTGCGTTAGGCATAAAAGAAACAAATTTGTCGGCAGAAGCTATTAAAGCATTCAAAAGTGTTCGCTATATCATGTTCCATTATTGGAAAAATAGTGAAGCAACGCCTTTTGAATTGACTGCGCCTGTTCGCCTTGTGGAAAAGGAAAGCATTCCAGAAGGTTTCTTGATTCGACAAGAAAAGGATGCCAAGCAGTACCTACTCATAGAGTACAATTCTGATAAGCCAGCAGATTTAGGAGAGTGTGATATACTGAAAGCTCAGAGGAAAGGCAGTGAGAGGTACATCCCTTTTGTGTGTAAGATTGAAAACATAAAGTAGACAATAATGACTGATAAAAACAAACAACTATACCTTGACTTCGAAGCCTACGAGCGTGAGGCAGAGCCACATAAGCGCGAAAGGGCTTCGGCATGGCGCACGGCTATCGGTCTGCAAGATGTTGACGGACTGAAGGTGTCTGATTATCTGAAAGAGACGGCTGTTAGGCATATTGAGGGCGATATTACCATTGATGATGTGCGCGAACAGTTGAAGTCGTATTATGTCAACAAGACCACGCATGACGAGGGGGATGCAGAAAAGGAAGAGGCCGACCGTGTGGCTGCCAATATAGCCAAGCTACTGAGTGAGAAGTCTTTTTCGTTTACAGCATTGGAATTTCTGAATATCCATAGGCACTTGTTTGAGGGTGTATTCAAGCATGCCGGTGAAGTGCGTCCTTATGACATCAGCAAAAAGGAATGGGTGCTGCAAGGCGATAGCGTTGTGTATGGGCGTGCGGCAGACATTATGATGGCGTTGCGATATGACATTCAGCAAGAGAAAGACTTTTGTTATAAAGGACTTTCAACGGATGAAATCATCAACCATATTGTTGACTTCGTCACCTTGCTATGGCAGAACCACCCATTCCGTGAGGGCAACACAAGAACAACGGCGGTGTTTGTCATCAAATATCTGCGCTCTATCGGTTTCAAGGTGGATAACGATTTGTTTGCCGACAACTCTTGGTACTTCCGCAATGCCCTTGTTCGTGCCAACTATCGTAATCCGTCAAAGGGTATAGAACCCAACAAGTCATTCCTCATTAGATTCTTCCGTAATTTGTTGTTGGGCGAACATCATGAACTGAAGAACCGCTATATGCTGATAGGTTATAGTGATGTGGATGATACCCATACAAGCACCCATACAAGCACCCATACAAGCACCCATACAAGTTTTGACGAAACAGTATCTACGTTATCGGAAAATATAAAACGTTTAGTTGTTGCGATTGGCACTGATGAAAAGAGCGTAAAGGAAATGATGGAGGAGATCGGTTTGAAGAATCGTCCCAATTTCCTTGAATATTCTCTTACGCCAGCCATTACTGAAGGCTTGGTAAAAATGAAATTTCCAAATTCACCCCGTCATCCTCGCCAGAAATATCTTCTGACTGTGAAAGGGTTAGCGGTGTATGATGAGTGTGTCAAATCAATGTGAAAAATCTGCCCGAGCTTGCTCCCCGAAAACGATCTGCCGAGAAACTCTAAGGATGCTTGGCTTGTCCAATTTGTTGCGTGTTGCTAATCAGCAATCACTTTCCGATGCAAAAATGAAATTACATCAGGATTGACATGGCCTCTGCAGACGAGTTGGGAAGTAGTAGAATCCATGATGTATATCTCCACGTCGCCTATGCAATATCATAGTTTTTAGGTATTGCCTATATATTCAATTGTCTTTAACTTTGCACCGCAGTTCAGAAAACATGTGATACAGACATCGTGTGTCTTTGTCTGAATCGGCAATGAATAAAACCATTATATTCCATTTGATATGAAGAAAAGAAACATATTGACGATAATCCTGTCTCTCTTCTGTGTCGTAATGAGTATGGCGCAGAATGCGGAACAGGGTAAGACGGGAATCCTTCTTGTGCATTATGGCACATCAAACGACAACTCTCGTATGCAGACCATCGACAGGCTTAATTCCCGTGTGGCAGAGACATTCCCCGACTGTACCGTCGTTGAGGCTTATTCCGCTCCGTCGGTTATAAAGATGCTTGCAAAGCGCGGCGTCAGAAAACTTTCCGTTTCACAGGCTATCGACTCCCTGAAGACATTCGGTTGCAGCAGGCTCGTAGTGCAGAGCACGATGCTCCTCGACGGAGTGATGACGGAGATGCTGAAGAAGGAGTTAAACCGGGTGAAGAAAAACTTCCGCACCGTGTCAGCAGTGCGCCCTTTGCTATATTCTGTGGACGACTGCCGCATGATGATAGAGATGATAAGCAAAAGCCTTCTTGCAGACAAGTCCGTGGATGCCAAAAACTCGCAGGTCGTGCTCGTGGGGCATGGCAGCGACAGTCCGGCAAATGCCATGTACAGTCAGATAGACTATCTGCTGAAAGCAGAGGGAAAGTCATCGTGGCATGTGGGCACGATAGAAGGCTTCCCTACAATCGATAATGTGGAGAAGCAGCTGGCAGGCGTCAAGAACACCAATGTGCTTCTCGTCCCTCTGCTCTATATCGCAGGCAACCATCAGAAGGATGACATCGACGGCGTGTGGAAGCAGCAGCTTCAGGCAAAAGGCTATCATGTGGAAGTGTTTGGAAAGGGACTTGGAGAAATGAATGAAATACAGGAAATGATAATAGGTAAGATAGCAGCACAGGTAAAGGATGTGGATTCAGGAACGGCAAACAACGCAACATTTCATAAATAATAAAAAATAGGTATTAGTCTTTTCTTTATTCAAATCGGTCATTGGGGATTGATTGGATTCAGACTTCAAAAGGGTAATAAACAAATACGATAAGAAAACATCAAATATAACTAAATGAACAACAGAATTCTACTTTTTGCCGTAGCCGCTTCATTGGGCTGCGTAAATGCCGTGGCAGGTAATGTATATGATGGCACGAATGGCGATGGCGACATTCACAAGTCAATAGACCTCAACCCGGTGGTTGTTACAGGAAACGGTCACCATCAGCTGTTGAAGTCCACCACGACACCCGTGCATGTGCTTTCACAGAAAGCCATCAAGGAGACAGGAGCGACAGACTTCCAGGATGTACTGACAAAGCTCATGCCCCAGGTATCGTTCACACCTAACGCCATGGGTTCATATATCCGTGTCAACGGATTGGGAAACAAATACGTGCTCGTTCTTGTCAACGGCAAGAAGATGATAGGCGACATCGCCGGCAATGTGGACCTCACCCGCATCAACATGTCGAAGGTGAAACGTATTGAAGTGCTCGATGGAGCAGCTTCCGCCCTTTATGGTTCAGATGCCATCGGTGGAGTGATAAACATCATCACTGATGAGAAGACGATGGACAACGTGGCTGTTTCTTCAGACACACGAGTGTCAGGAAAAGGACAGTTCTCAGAAGGAGTGAACCTCGACGTCACTTCAAAATATCTTGATTCCCACACCTCCTATTTCCATCAGGAAGCCGACAGCTATCAGAACAACAGCAAGGCGGTTGATGCTGACGGAAAGGAGTATGAAACGATAGCTCCACTGTATATCGGTTTCAACTCAAACGTCATCAACCAGCGTTTCGACATCAAGCCGGCAAAGAATTTCTCGATGTATGCAGGCGGATCATACAGCTATAAACTCACCGACCGTCCTGACTCCCGCAAAGACATTACGGGAGGTTCCGACTATGACATGCGTAGCGAAGGATGGCGCTGGGAGGCAGGAGCGAAATATAAATTCGGCAAGCATTCGCTGCTTCTCGATCTGGTGAACGACAACTACCATTACGGAAACCTCTACCAGGTGGCGACAAAGACCTACGATGTGGGTGACTTCGTGCGCAACAAGTTCCAGAAATACTATGAGGCAGAGCTGAAGGGCGTGTTCCATTTCTACGACAAGGCAACGACAATCATCGGTGCCGACTGGCGCAACGACTTCCTGACGGCAACAAGCGGAGATGTGAACAACAATGTATATACCCTTGCAGGCTATGTGCAGCACGACATGGAGATTGTAAGGAACCTTAGTGCAACCCTTGGTGTGCGTTACACCAAGCACGGCACCTTCGGCAACAACTTCACTCCGAAAGTGGCCTTGATGTATGCTCCCGGCAACTTCCGCTTCCGTGCAGCATATTCACGTGGCTTCCGTGCACCGGGACTCGACGAGCTCTACTACCACTACTTCAAGATCATGGGCAAGCGTCCGGTGATAACCTTCGGAAACACAAGCCTCAAGGCGGAGCGCAGCAACTATGTTTCTCTGAGTGCAGAATACAGCAACCGATTCCTTACGCTCTCTGTAATGGGCTATATGAACTTTGTTGACAATATGATCGTGAAGGAGAACATCACAGTAGACGATGACGTGCGTGCCGAACTCGCCAAGCAGTTTCCTGAAGCTACTGCCGACCAGCTGGCACAGTTGAAGACCTACGGCCATTATATCAACAGCAACAAGGGCGTGGTGAGAGGATTGCAGGCAAACGCCACGGTGAGCCTCACCGATGACCTCTCACTGATGGTGAACTATGCCTATACCAACGGCCGTTCGAAGACATCCGGCACATGGACAGTGCTTGAGCGTACATTCAAGAACAGTCTGACGGCAGGTCTCAACTACAACCACACCTGGCGCAACTATACCCTTGGCGTGAACCTAAACGGCCGCTTCCAGTCAGCCACCTATTATCCAGCCTATGACGACGCACCAGGCTATGGAGTGATAAATCTGAACACCACCCATACCTTCACGGTAGGCAGGATGTTCAAGCTCGTTCCAAGCATCGGCATCGACAATATCTTCGACAAGACTGACCATCGCATTGACACACCTTCGCAGAAAGTTGCCCTTTATTCACCGGGCAGAATGCTTGTAGTAGGACTAAAGGTGAATTTTGCAAAATAAAAACAGACATTTTTACGTTATGCTAAGGAGAGTAGCAGAATCATAATGTTTTGGTTCTCTGCTCTCCTTGTGCTGTTTTGATAAAAAGAACATCTATGACAAAGAAAATACTTCTGAAAATCCATCTGTGGCTCTCGTTGCCCTTGGGCGTTATCATAATGCTTATCTGCCTGTCGGGAGCAACCCTCGTGTTCAAGAATGAGATAAGGAATGCTCTCGGAATGCCAAGAGTCGTTGCTCCGCACGCCAAGGGCGACAAAGGCGGAAAAACAGACAATGCCATAAAGGGAAAGGACGCAAAAGACAAGACAGCTTCTTTCCGACAGGAAAAGGCAGCAGCTCCACACCAGTGCTCTCCCGACGGATGCGGCAAGTGCTCTTCGAGAGAAAAATGCCATCCGTCACCTTCAGCAAAGGGTGACGCTACAAGCAAAGGCGCGTTGAAGACCGAGTCTCCTGCCAAGGATGCTCCATACGGTACTACTACAAAGAGAGACTTCTTCTCCTATGTCACCAAATTCCACACAGGACTCATGATGGGACCGGTGGGCAAGCTGATAGTCACCTATACCACATTGTTGTTTGTCTTTATCCTGATAAGCGGAATATTCGTATTCCTGCCCAAAAACGGCAAGCAGCTGAGTCAGCGTTTCAAGGTGGAGTGGGGCAAGGGAAGCAAGCGCCGTCTCTTCGACCTTCATGTCAGTCTTGGCTGGTGGACACTCCTTTGGCTGTTGCTTCTCGCCGTAACAGGCTTGGGCTTCGGTCTGAAACTTGTGCCGAAGGGAACGGAGATGATGCAGGTCTTCCATCAACTTCACATCGGTTCGTGGGGAGGAATGATTACTAAGATCATCACTTTTGTGGTCAGTCTCATCGGAGCCTCGCTGCCGCTGACAGGTTACCTGCTTTATTTCCGTCGCAAGCGGAAATAGGATGAGGATATGGAATGAAAACTAAGGGAAAGGGGCATCTTTGCCCCTTGACACACTATCCTCTTTTTATATCGGCAATTTTGGATTTTTTGAATTTATAGTTTAGGCGTAAACGTTTACGTTGATAACTTGTCTTTCATTGGAATAAGATTGTCTGTATTTTACTATATTTGCAATGCTAATCAGCCATCTTGGAGTGACAAGATGAAAGAAAACAATATATAATACAGTAATCTACTAACATTAATACTTATTCTATGAAACAATTATGGGCTCTTGTAGCCACGGTAATGTCTTGTGCCACACTTTCGGCTCAGGATGTAGAGTCGTCGGACAACCGGTCATGGACATTTACTTCTGTGCCGCAGACCGATGTAACTTTGATTTCCGGTGATGCAAACTGGAAAAAAGATTCAAAGAGTCGTTATTGCTATGTCCTCGCCATGGACAATGCTCCAGTGAAGGCTAACGATACGGAACTGGATATCACAAAGGGATTGACTTTCACTATTACAGCCAATGACAATGGTAATTTGAGACTTGGCGGCAGCACCGGTGCGTTGTGGCTCGGCGATGCGTCTTCGCTCGTGATTCCCAACCGCAAGGCGGGAGAGATGGTGAAGATAGAATACTGCACTTCTAACAAGTCGTCAACCCGTTCGCTCTCTCTCGTCAATCTTGAAGGCACATTCCCTGCCTCTACAGGAAAAGAACATCAGCAGGGCAGCGGCAAGGTCGTAGCTGATGGCGACGTGGTGGTAGGCATCACCGGAGGCATGTATATCTATAGCCTTGCCGTAGGCGACGAGGAAACCATAGGAGGAGGCGGCGGTACGTCGCCCGACAACCCCGACAATCCAAACGACCAGACACCAGGTCTCGACTACATGACAGGCGATGCACCGATAGCAACGGCAAAGCTGGGCTCGGGACCAAAGATATATGTCTCTCCAACGGGAAGCGACGCCAACGATGGACTGACACCGGAGACGGCACTTGCCAGCATTCAGCTCGCCATCGACAAGGCTGTGGATCCAGGAACAACAATCTATCTCGCAGCAGGAGAATACCGTCCTACGGCACGCATAAACATCAACGACCGCAATGGTACGGCAGACAACTACAATTCGCTGGTCTGCCTCGACGGACGTGCCGTGATAAACTGCGACCATCCATACCATTCACATAGCAACAACCCATACCAGGGTATACGCCTCACCTCGTCATACTGGCATTTCTATCATGTGGACGTGACAAACGCCAGTGACAACGGACTGCTCATCGAGCGCAACAAGCCTGCAGGCGGTTCGTCAACCGACATCCAGAACAGGACACAGGATGCCCACGACAACATCATTGAAGATTGCAAATTCTACAGAAACGGTGATACAGGCGTTCAGATAAAGAATCTCGGAGCCTATAACTATGTGCTCAACTGCGACGCATTTGAAAACAAGGACGAAGGAGATGGTGATGCCGACGGTTTCGCACCGAAGATTTCCGTGGGAACAGGAAATTATTTCTATGGTTGCCGTGCATACAACAACTCGGACGACGGCTACGATGTGTTCTTCAAGAAAAGCGGAGGCTTCAAGGACAATGTCACGATAGTGTTTGAAAACTGCCTTGCATACGAAAACGCTATCATCAACGGTGCCCTGACCGAGGGCAACGGCAACGGATTCAAGTGCGGCTCAGACCAGGGCGCGATGAACGTAGTGTTGAACCGCTGTATAGCAGTAAACAATGTGAACAAGGGATTCGACCAGAACCATAACTCTGGCGACATCATCATGAACAACTGTACAGGCTACGCACTTAAAAGCGTCGATGGCCTTACTCTCAAGAAGGCATATTCTTATAGAGCCTATGAGGATATAGCGGCAGGTCATGAGCTGGTGGCAACCAACTGCATATCTATCAATGACAACCTGAAGACCGACACTCATCATGATGACCCTACAAAGTTAGGCGAGAAGAGCAAGAAATATGGAAAGACCCAGATTTCTGTCGGCACCCTCGTTACGACAGACCTTAGTGTGGACCCGTCGAATGTGGTAAGCGAAGACAATTTTGCAGAACTTATTGCCGATCGTGACGCCAATGGCGATTTGCAGTGGGACAACATCACTTGGGCACATCCCGTGGAAGGCAATGCGCTGCTCATGGACAAGGGCACAGTGGTGGAGGAAAATACCAAATATGCTTCACAAAACGTAAGAATACCGGCAATACGCTATGCTGGCGCCGCACCAGACCTCGGTGCTTTTGAACTTGGCTTGAAGAGCAAGTCTGTGGCTTTCGGTTCCGCCACCAACGGCATCGGCTATATTCAGAACAGCGAGAGCAACGGCAAGAAGGTTCGCCTCGTGCAGGCTTTCAACGGACAGGTGGTAGTAAGCGTTGACGGTGCACAGGCAAAAGACAAATTCGTCATCAGCGCTTACGACGCCGACGGTGTGCTTCTGGGAAAACACGACTTCAACGGTACTAACACAAGCATTTATCTTCCAAAGGCAAATGGCATGATAATACTGAAAGTCAATGGCAAGAATCTGAAAGAGAGCCTGAAGGTCGTGGTGAAATAATGTACTGAAAAATGTAAATATCTATAGAAATGTCCAATCCGTTGTTCTTATTATAACGAATTGGACATTTTTATGAGCTTTATTTGGAATTATCCAATAAATGAGCTAACTTTGTAGCAAAATAAACAAACTAATCTATATTTTAAACATGAACAATTTTCTTAGGACTTTGACGTTTTGCGTCATTGCCTTGTTGTCTGCCGTAACGGTTAAGGCACAGGGCGACGTGATCGCAAAATGGGACTTCAAGAATGACCTGCCGGCAGGCATTCAGGAAGCTACCAATTATCAGAAGACCACAGTTGACATTCCTTCCACAGTTGAAGGTGTTAAGATGCATGTAGATGCCACCAACGGCAAACTCTATTGTATCGGCAGAAACAACGCACAGTTCAACAGTGGCACGATTCTGCAGGTGCCGGTAAAGTCAACCCGTGACATCGTAGTAGTAGAGAACTATCCCAATTATCGTGGTTACACCGTTGGCGGTGTGGCAGCGACTGCCGACGTTAACGAGCATCGCGCCACAACTGATGAAGTGGCTAAAGGATATGTAGAGATAAAGGCTACTGAATCCGGTTATCTTTATGGAGTGCAGGTGACTTTCGTTTCTGCCATCACCACAAAAGAACTCTACAGCACCGATTTCTCTGATTGGGGAGCATACGAGACAAAGGCTGACGACAAGCAGGTGACTACAGCGGTATGGAATACCAAATACAGTCATGAGTCTCTCACCTTCTCGGTTTTCAACACTCAGATTGGTGCCACAAACTTCAATACAAGCAAATTCCCTGATTGGAACGGCGGTATGCTGATGGCTGCCAAGAGCGAGACTCCATATATTGAGACTTCGGCTTTGGCATCTGTCACTAAGGTGCATTTCCGTCATGGCGCTACGGGTGGTAACCGCGGATGGAAACTCCTTGCCAAAGGTGACGGTGATGCAGACTGGGTGGTAGTGTCAAGCACTGTTGCCAATCCTGCATCGGGATGCGATGTTGATGTTGACGTGAACAAGACAAACTGTAAACTGCGTTTTGAGAATATCACAACAAACCAGAATGCATATCTTCTCGAACTTGCCATCTACGGACTCGTAGACCTCTCGAAGACTCCGGCTCTGGGCAAGGTGACAATCAACGGAGTTGATTACCAGACTGCTGATATCTGTGAGGAAAACGCCGACGGCGACATGTGTGCTACCGTAGAGATTTCAAAGAAGGAGCAGATGGTAGACGAAACAGCCAACCCTGTAGTGTTCGGAACTCCAGACAATGGCGAAATCAAGAGCATTGAATATAATAAGGTGGATGACAACAGTACTGTCGTTACCGTGGCTGTGGCTGCCGGCGAGCAGACTGTGACATATAAACTGACAGTGGCGTTCAAGCCAGACTATACCCTCACATATTATAATACAGACGGTACTGTGCTTGAGGCTACTCAGCAGGTGGAGAAGGATTCTCCTATCGCAACATTGAGAAGCGGTGAGGGCGTAATCGTAGCCGACGGAAAGGCGTTCCGCGGATGGTTCGTAAAGAACGATGGTGGACGCAAATATACTACTGCCGACATCGTGACAGGTCCTACCAGCCTTTACGCTGTGGCAACCGACATTGAAGTGCCAAGCGACGTAAACCGCTATACTTATAATCTCGCAGATCAATATTTCTATGCAGAAGACCATGAAGGCTTCTGTCCTACAGGTGGAGCTTGGCACGACAAGCAGCATGGCTGGTCGTTCAGCGACGGCGATAAGATTGATATCCTCTCAGGCCGTCACTCTCTCATCTTCGTTACAGGCTGCAGATATAGCGGTGCTTCTAACCTGAAACTCATGAACGGTGAGACAGAGGTCGCTTCGATCGCTCTCGACAAGAGCAATGACGGTGTGATGCAGAGCATCGAATATAACGGTGAGCCGGGAACTCTTACCCTCGTTGCCGATGGTGGCATGTATATGCACAAACTCATTGTTGCCAACCTTGGCGACGCTTCAACTGCGAAGAACGAACTCGGATATTATGTCTGCCAGCCAGGCAATGGCGGCAACTTCCTCACTATGCTCGACCTTGCCAATGCAAACAGCAGCGCTACAGAGCGCACATGCATCTTCCTGCCAGACGGAACATACGATCTCGGTAAGGTTGCACTGACCACTGTTTCTGGAAACAATATCTCTATCATCGGTCAGAGCATGGACAAGACCATCATCAAGAATGCTCCGGATGTGAAGAACGAGGGTATCGGAACAACAGCGACTCTCTATGTTACAGGAAAGAATCTCTATATCCAGGACCTGACTCTTCAGAACGCACTCGACTACTACAGTTCTGGTTCTGCCGGTCGTGCGGTTTGTCTGCAGGACAAGGGTGACGGAACCATCTGCAAGAATGTGAAGATGCTCTCTTATCAGGATACATACTATAGCAACAACAACGGCGGTAAGTATTATTGGGAAGACTCTGAAATCCACGGTACCGTTGACTTCCTCTGCGGTGGTGGTGATGTATATTATAATAGGTGTAAGTTCGTTGTTGAGAAACGTAGCGCCGACGGTAAGGGTGGTTGTACTATAGCTGCTCCTTATACTGACGGTTCAAAATGGGGCTACGTGATGAACGAATGTGTTGTAGACAACTATGCAGAGAACTTCAACTACGGTCGTGCTTGGGGTGGAACTCCTCGTCTGGCTTACTTGAACACAACTCTTCTTCAGCCTGACATGATTATCAAGGACCGTTTCACTGTTGGTGGAATGAACGTTCCTGCCGACAAGTTCGTGGAGTATAACACTATGGATGCCCAGGGCAATGTGGTTTCTCCTGCTTCTAATGTGCTGAAGTTCACAAAGGACAATAAAGTAAACGAGATGGAGACAATCCTTACTGCTGACCAGGCTGCCGAGTATGCTCTCGACAAAGTGTTCCCGACATGGACTCCTGATGCAGACTGCGCACAGGTGGGACTCGGTCTCTTGGCAGCCGAAGGCAACACCGTTACATGGGCTGCAGTTGAAGGAGCAAAGGCATACGCTGTGTTCTGTAATGAGCAGTTCGTTGGCATGACATCTGCTACATCATGGACGATTGCCGAGGGCAAGAAAACTGCCGATTATCTCGTGCGTGCCGCTAATGCAATGGGAGGCTTCGGTGGAGGTTCAACAACTACCACAGGCATCAACAGCATGAAAGTGGATGGCGAGAATGTCGTATCGACAATGTTCTATGACCTCCAGGGTGCGCGTGTTGACGGCAGTCAGCGTGGTGTGCTCATCATGGTTCAGAAAATGAACGACGGCAGCATGAAAACGACTAAAATCGTGAAGTAATATATTGAGGTTTTTCATTGGTATAAATATTCAAGGGTGCGCGCATCTTCTTATGGTGTGCGCTCCTTTTTGACTTATGTTTTTATTGCAAAATCACTTGTTTGCCATAGAAATACATATTGTTTGGGGATTTTTAACGCATTAAGTGCAGTTTGACACCTCTTTATGTTGTTTATATTTTGAAAAATTGTAACTTTGCAATATCTTTTTAATTATTTTATTTTTATTAGTAAAAACTATGTTTGGTAATTTAAAAACTTTTCGACTAGGACTTATTGCGCTTATGCTGTTCTTCGTAGGCAGTCTGTCAG
>CAVBFA010000058.1:0-17137 GCA_963594595.1 Oscillibacter sp.
TGGGCACGCTGCTTGCCCAAGTGGGGTAACGTGCTTGCCCATCATGGGTAACGTGCTTGCCCCTGTTGGGCAGATTTGCTGTCAGACGGATGCCCAATAAGCTAATGTTGTAACACCCATATTCCTGTTTTCAGGATTCTGCCAGCGCATACAATTCCTGTCGTCTGAATTCCTCACATCTGACAATTTACCTTTCATCAGCAAACCATCCAGACAATTGGCTGACAAACGCCAGACGGCCAACAGCTTGTTTTTCAGAATGTTACGATGAAAAACCAGACAATCTGACAGTTTTTCAGAAATTCTCGTTTTTACTAAGAATCAGCGATATGGGCAACTTTTACTCATATAGACACCCAACCGGCATTATTTACCCTTATAGATACGGAACAACGATTTCATATTGCGACACGTGCCGAAAATGAAATACCATACAGCGAAACATCTCTCCAATGGCGAGAGACGACGCAATACCGCCATTCTATAGCCACCGAACCTGATGTTGCGCTCAAAGCTACGGAAATGCGCTATAACGGCTTTTCTCTCGTCAGGGTTTATAGTTGCCCACTCTCGCATATACGACACGCTGAGAGTGATATAAATGGTCATAAGCCAGGATTTCAGCTTGGGAAACGACTTGCGGTCGTGGAAAGTATCAGAAAACAGCTTGTCGATCATCACGGCAGTGTCGAGACGCTGAAACCAGCGGATGGAGAAACGCTTGGTGATGGCATTCTCGTTGCCTTGATAATAATAGAAAGTGGAATCGCAGAAACCGACCCTTTCGGCGGCGAGGAACTGTAGTCGCGTGTTATATTCGTCACTGTCGTAATGGTTGGTGTCCTGCCTGTCTTCGTCAATGAGCCTCCTGTTTATCAAAGCGAAGCCATGGATGGAAAAGTCTATGCTCCGATAGAAAGCCTCCTTGCCGGAGAACACCAAAGAGTGGTCGCCGTCCGGAGGATAAGAACCTTGTACTGCAGAAGTCGTTCCGTCAGCATATTCAAGCAGCATATCGGGTATCACGATGTCGAGGCTGCGCTTTTCCGCCTCGCCCACAGCCTTTTCAAGCAAATCAGAATCTATCCTGTCGTCTTGCGACATATAGAAGAAATATTCTCCCTGCGCCCATTTCTCCATCATCGCCAGATTACGGGCTGTATTTCCCTTGCCGTCGTTATGCTTTGAGAACACACGAATTCTGTTGTCCCTTCTGGCGAACCCGTCGAGAATGGCGCGACTGTCGTCTGTCGACTCATCATCGAGGGCGATAAGTTCCCAGTCAGCAAAGGTCTGGCTGATCACCGAACCGATGCTGCGCTCCAGATATTCGCTGCCGTTATATACCGGCATATAGATAGAAACCTTGGTCATGATGGTGGTATTATAAGTTGACAAGTTGACAAGTAACGAGTTGACAAGTTGACGAATGGACGAACAGACAAGCGGACATCCCTATCGGAACAGCATACTATCCATCACAGCATCAGCTGCATATCCACTACATCGAGACGCCTGCCAAGTTTATAGCCCACCTGCTTGAAACAGGAAACTTCTTCGAATCCCATACTGCCATGAAAGGCTATGCTGCCAGTGTTTTCTGCCGTTATGCAGGCTATGAGAGAATGGCAACGCCCTGTCTGACGACATGCCTCTATTAGGAGGTTCATCAGTTTGGAGCCCGTGCCATGCCCCTTGTGCTGCGCATCGAGATATATTGTCACCTCCCAAGTATGCGAGTAGGCAGCCCGCTCCTTCCAGAGATGGGCATAACAATACCCCACTACCCTACCGTCTTGCTCTGCCACGAAACAGGGAAACTCGGCAGCGATATGCTTCACGCGCTCTGACATATCGCCGGTTGTGAGAGGTTCGGTCTCGAAACTGACGGTGGTTTCAGTGACATAATGATTGTATATCCGTGTCATCTCCTCTACGTCAGTAGGACTGAAAGTACGGATAGTGAGTCCGGAAGATGCCGTCGAACCGTTTTTATTCCGGTTTCTCTCTGAAATTTCTTCTTTCATGTTCATGCTTCCTTTATTTTCCTCCCACAATCGTCTTAATGTCGTTCAGCTTGTTCAGCGCCTCCATCGGCGTGAGGTTGTTTATGTCGAGACCGAGAATCTCGTCGCGCACCTGACACAACACAGGGTCGTCGAGCTGGAAGAAACTCAGCTGCTCACCGCTGCCCGGCGCCGAGATATTGTCTACTGCCGCCTTTCCGGCAGCCCCCACACCACTGTTGTCAGCCTCAAGCTGCTTCAGAATCACGTTCGCCCTATTGATGATGCTCTTCGGCATACCGGCAATCTGCGCCACGTGGATACCGAAGGAGTGTTCCGATCCGCCACGCTCCAGACGGCGCAGGAATATCACCTTGCCGTTTATCTCCTTCACGCTGACGTTGTAGTTCTTTATCCTGCTGAAGTTCTTCTCCATCTCGTTCAGCTCATGATAGTGAGTGGCGAAGAGGGTGCGCGCTGCCGCACGCGGCTGCTCATGCAGGTATTCCACTATAGCCCAGGCTATCGAGATGCCGTCGTAGGTACTCGTTCCGCGGCCCAGCTCATCGAAGAGCACAAGACTGCGCGGCGTCACGTTGTTGAGGATATTCGAAGCCTCCGTCATCTCCACCATGAATGTGGATTCTCCCATTGAGATATTGTCGCTCGCCCCCACACGTGTGAATATCTTGTCCACGATACCAATCTTGGCACTCTCTGCCGGCACGTAGCATCCTATCTGTGCCATCAGCGTGATGAGTGCCGTCTGGCGCAGCAGAGCCGACTTACCAGCCATGTTCGGTCCGGTGATGATCATTATCTGCTGTTTCTTGTCGTCGAGATATATGTCGTTTGGCACATACTTCTCTCCCACCGGCATCTGTGTCTCTATCACGGGGTGGCGGCCCTGACGGATATCTATCACGATGTCGTCTTGCAGAATCTGTGGTCTCACATATCGGTGTTCCTCCGCCGTCTTGGCAAAGGAGAGCAGACAGTCGAGCTGCGCTATGATATGCGCATCCTTCTGAATGGTGTGTATGTAATGCTGGGTGTTCTGCACGAGTTCGCCGAAGAGCTTTGTCTCCAGCTGCAGTATTTTGTCTTCGGCTCCGAGAATCTGCTCCTCATATTGCTTCAGTTCCTCTGTGATATATCGTTCCGCCTGTGCGAGCGTCTGCTTCCTTATCCATGTGGCAGGCACCTTGTCTTTGTGGATATTCCTCACTTCGAGATAATATCCGAACACATTGTTGTAGCCGATTTTCAGACTTGATATGCCGGTCTCTTCTGTTTCCCTCTCCTGGATTTTCAGCAGATAGTCCTTGCCGTTGTATGCTATGTCGCGCATGCGGTCGAGTTCCTCGTCCACTCCGCTGCGTATCACATGTCCTTTGTTCACGAGCTGTGGCGGATCCGGCTCTATCTCCATCTCCAGTCTGTCACTGAGTTCCTTGCAGGCGTCAATCCTGTCTGCCATCAGTGCGAGAGTCTTGTTTTCCGACCGCTCGCAGGCGTCCTTGATAGGCTGCATGCAGAGCAGGGCATTCTTCAGCTGCACCATTTCCCGTGGCGACACACGTCCTGTGGCAACCTTTGCCGTGATGCGTTCCAGGTCGCCCACTCCATTGGTGTTCTCGTCGATGATTTCACGGAGTGACGTGTCCTTGAAGAATTCCTCCACCACGTCGAGCCGCTTGTTTATGTCGGCGGCATTGCGCAACGGGAAGCACACCCATCTGTTGAGCATTCTGGCTCCCATCGGCGAACAAGTGCGGTCTATTACGTCGATGAGCGAGCATCCGCCGTCCTGCATCGAACGAGTGAGTTCGAGCGAACGCACGGTGAAACTGTCGAGTCTCACATATCGCTCCTCGTCTATCCTGGAGAGCGACGTGATATGGCTGATATGCGTATGCTGAGTGAGTTCCAGATATTGCAGGATGGCACCGCATGCCACGATACCGCATTTGAGATGGTCTACGCCGAAGCCCTTTAGGTTCTTCACCTCGAAATGCTTGTGCAGCTTCTGACGGGCGGTCTGTTCGTTGAACACCCACTCGTCGAGTTCGAAGGTGAAATGTTTTGTTCCGAAGAAGCGTTCGAAGTCTGCCTTCTTGCCTCTTTCATACAGCACCTCCTTTGGCTGGAAGTTTCCTATCAGCTTCTGCACATAGTCGTATGGTCCTTCGGTGGTGAGAAACTCTCCCGTAGAAATATCAAGAAACGCCACTCCGCAGGATGCCTTGCCAAAGTGTATGGCTGCGAGGAAGTTGTTTTCCTTGTAGTTCAGCACGTTGTCGGTCAGGGCAACACCCGGCGTTACAAGTTCGGTGATGCCTCGCTTCACGAGTTTCTTCGTCAGTTTCGGGTCTTCGAGCTGGTCGCAGATAGCCACTCTCCTGCCTGCCCTGATGAGTTTTGGCAGATAGGTGTCGAGGGCATGATGCGGAAATCCAGCCATCTCGGTAGACGGTTTCGTGCCTGAGTTGTTTCTCTTGGTGAGCGTGATGCCGAGGATGCGACTTGCGTCAACGGCGTCGTCGCAGTATGTTTCATAGAAGTCTCCACACCTGAAGAGCAGCAGTGCGTCGGGATGTTTCGCCTTGAGCGAAAAGAACTGCTGCATCATAGGCGTCAGCCCATTGTCGTTTTTTGCCATATTATATGTGAAACTATTGTCGTTTTTGTCTTATGCCCCTGACCGTCTCCCCGCTGCCGCATCACGACGGCATGGATGAAAGAATGGGGCAAGTTGCAAAATTACGTCTTTCGGATTTAAATACCAAGAACGGAAAAGATTTTTTTATCCCAAATCGGTCATCAGGAATACTGCATTGAACGACCTATGACCGTTTTGGGATTATGGTTACTTGGCTCAAAAAAAAAAACGGTGCTCCGCGTTATGTAAAGCAACCGGAACAGGTCAGTCAAGCAGCCCCTCTATCGCCAGCCTGTAGGAATTGAGTCCGAAGCCGCATACCACTCCCTTGCAGGCTGCGGAAATGAAGGAATGGTGGCGGAAGTCTTCACGCTGGTGGACATTGGAGATATGCACCTCTACAACGGGACATTTTATGGCGCGTATGCAGTCGTGCAGGGCAATGCTGGTGTGGGTGTAGGCTCCGGCGTTCAGCACTATGCCGTCGAAAGAGAAACCCACCTCTTGTATCTTGTTTATCAGTTCTCCCTCAACATTGCTCTGATAGTATTCTATCTCTACCTCCGGATACTGCTCACGCAACTTGGACAGATAGCTCTCGAAAGACTCGCTGCCGTATATCCCCGGCTCTCTCACGCCGAGCAGGTTGAGATTGGGACCATTCACTATTTGTATCTTCATATTCCTGGATTAGTTTGTTTCTTGCAGCCTTTTTATTACCTTTGCCTTGTATTTCTCTCCTGCCTGGGCTTGACAGCCTATGGCGGAGGAGTGCAGACACTTGGGTGGCTGACATTTGCAAAAGTACAAAATAATAATCATTCGGACAACAATTGACTCGCAAACTGACATGAACGACAACGGCAACTCCAATGCGGAGATGATAAAGCAATACCGCAGATACCTGAAACTGGGAAGAAACTACTCTGAGAACACTCTCAAGGCATATATGGACGACCTGCAGAAGCTGCTCAACTATGCCAACTGCGAGGGACTGGCGCTGACGGAGGTGAAGCTGGATGACCTGCGCAACTTTGCCGCCGCCATAATCGACATCGGCATAAGCCCGAGGTCGCAAGGAAGGATTCTGAGTGGCGTGAGGGCGTTCTACAAGTTTCTGCTCATAGACGGATATATCCAGGAAGACCCTACAGAACTGCTGGAATGGCCCAAGATAGGGGAACATCTGCCAGAGGTGCTGTCGGTGAAGGAGATTGACATGATGGAGGCTGCCGTTGACATGGAGAAATGGGAAGGACAGAGAAACAGGGCTATCATAGAGGTGCTCTTCTGCTGCGGACTGAGAGTCAGCGAACTGACTGACCTGAAGATGTCGGATCTCTTTCTCGACGAGAAGTTCATACGTGTGATAGGAAAGGGCGACAAGGAGAGACTGGTGCCGATATCCGAAAGCGCCATCCAGGAGTTGAGGTTCTGGTTTGTAGACCGCAACGTGATGAAGATAAAGCCGGGAGAAGAGGATTTCGTGTTTCTGAACATCCACGGCAAACATCTCACAAGGGCAATGATATTCACCATCGTGAAGAGGCTCGCCGCTGCCGCCGGGATAACGAAGAACGTGAGTCCGCATACACTGCGCCACTCCTTCGCCACATCGCTCCTTGAAGGCGGTGCCAACCTGCGTGCGATACAGGAGATGATGGGACACGAGAGTATCGGAACGACTCAGATATACACCCACATCGACATGCACACACTGAGGGAGGAAATTCTCGAGCATCACCCAAGAAACATGATGGACAAATAAAATCCGCTCTTCTAAAAGAGCAAAATGCAAGCAAGCCCAATGACGGGCACGGGATGATGCAGGGTGATTCGGATATCTGATTTGCAAAAAAAATGTCCGCATCATTTGCTCCCTCCAGCAATGATACGGACTGCAAGTTCTCGTTTAGATTTCGTGTTTGATAAAATTCTTACCACTTTTCTTGCTTGCAAAGTTATTCAAAAACATCTGCATCTGCAAACCCATATTTCCGTGTTATGGCACAAACGTGCCGTAGCATGGATTAAACGGCATAAAATAGCGAGATGGGATGTATAAAAATAAGCGATATATGAGATATAAAAAGACTGACACCATCAGAGCATCAGTCTTTTTGCAAATTCCCATATCACCATACCTGCCGTGACAGAAACGTTTAGCGAGTGTTTGGTGCCAAACTGTGGTATCTCAAGACAGCAGTCGCTCTTGTCCACCACTTCCTGATGCACTCCCTTCACCTCATTTCCCATTATCACGGCAAAGCCTTTATGCACGCCGGTATCCGGAACAAAGTCCTGAAGCATCGTGCTGCCCTCACACTGTTCCACGGCACACACCTGATACCCCATGGCATGAAGCTCATCCACGGCATCCGTGGCGTTGTCGAAATACCGCCAGTCCACACTGTCTTCAGCACCGAGCGCCGTTTTGTGAATTTCCGGCATCGGTGGTGTGGCGGTTATGCCACACAGCCATACCGCCTCGATGCGGAAAGCGTCACCGCTACGGAACACCGACCCAACGTTATGCAGCGAACGCACATCGTCGAGCACCACGATGAGCGGCATCTTGTCACTCTGCTTGAAGTCGCTCACCGTCATGCGGTGCATCTCTATCGTCTTGAGCTTTCTCATTGCTCCTCGCTCTTTACCTTATATGCCAACGCATACATACGAATCTGCTTCACCATGGCGAGCAGACCGTTGGAGCGGGTTGGCGAGAGATGTTCCTTGAGACCGATCTTGTCGATGAAATAGAGGTCGGCGGAGAGGATTTCCTGTGGGGTATGACCGCTCAATACTCTGATGAGCAGCGCTATGATGCCTTTCACGATGAGTGCGTCGCTCTCTGCCGTGAATATTATCTTTCCGTCCACATAGTCTGCCTGCAGCCATACGCGGCTCTGGCATCCGTCGATGAGATTGCTCTCTGTCTTGTATTTATCGTCAAGAGGTTCCTGTTCGTTGCCCAGGTCTATGAGCAGCTGGTATTTGTCCATCCAATCGGTGAAATCGGAAAACTCCTCAATCACTTCGTCTTGTGCTTCGTTGATTGTCATTGTAGTGTATTTTATTGTTGTTGAAAATCCATTTGAGCGTTGCGGCGTAGTTGCCTACTCCTCTACCCGCGCCAGTTTGAAGAGCTTGTCGCTTGGTCTCACCTTTGCCGGCACAGGCATTGACACGCGCTGTCCCTTGCGGGCTTCTTCCACGGGCTCCAGGTCATAGCGTATCTCGTCGGCATTCATGTAGATGACGCCTGTCGTAGGTCCGGTGATGAGCAGTTTGTCGCCCTTCTTGAAGTCGGCTGCCTCGATGGAAAATTCTGCCACACCGAGCTTGGAGAAGTATTTCACTCCCTTGCCCACATACACCTTCTTCTCCGTAGCACAAGAGCCGTAGTTCTTGTTCCATTCTCCGAGCTTCTGTCCCAGATAGTATCCATCCCAGAAACCGCGGTTGAAGACGGTGGCGAGACGCTCGTCCCACTGGTCTTTCTTCTCCTCCGTGAACGTGCCGTCGATAACGCTCTGTATTGCCTCCTTGTAGCATTTCACCACGGTGTAGACATACTCCGGTCCGCGTGCCCTGCCTTCTATCTTGAACACTCTGACACCGCTCTTCATCATCTTGTCGATGAAGCGCACGGTCTTCAGATCCTTAGGACTCATCACATACTTGTTGTCTATCTCGAGCTGGGTACCGGTCTCGTTGTCGGTCACGGTATACGACCTGCGGCAGAGCTGTATGCACTCACCGCGGTTTGCAGACCTGTTGGCATTGTCGAGACTGAGATAACACTTGCCGCTGATTGCCATACACAAGGCTCCATGGCAGAACATCTCTATGCGCACGGGCTGTCCTGACGGTCCGCAGATATTCTGTTCCTCTGCCAGCCTGTGCACCTCTGCCACCTGACTCATGTTGAGCTCACGGGCAAGCACCACTACATCGGCAAACTGCGCATAGAACTTCAGTGCCTCCACATTAGAGATATTGAGCTGTGTGGAGAGATGAACCTCCTGTCCCACCTTGTTGCAATAGGTCATCACCGCCACGTCGCTGGCTATCACTGCCGAGATGCCTGCCTCTTTGGCTGCATCCACAATCTCGTGCATCAGCGGTATGTCCTCGTTGTATATGATGGTGTTCACGGTGAGGTAGGTCTTTATGCCGTGTTCATTGCAGGTGGCTGCAATCTCACGAAGGTCGTCGATGGTGAACGTGCTGGCAGAGTGTGCCCTCATGTTCAGCTTCTCGATGCCGAAATAAATGGAGTCTGCCCCTGCCTGTATAGCTGCGGCGAGGCTTTCTCTCGACCCCACCGGCGCCATGATCTCAAAGTCGTTTATATTGTAATTCGTCATAATCTTTTTATCATATATATTGGCATTAGAGCGCAAAGACGCGCTCTATGCCAATTTACCCGGCAAAAGTAAATAAAACCTACCAAAGTGCCAACTTTATCATCGCATTTTCGTCAATCTTCCCAGAACTGGGTGTATACACCCTTGAAATTCTTGTAGTGTTCCATGGTTCTCTGCCTTATTCTCTCATACATGGCATCTGAGTCTATGCCATTCTTCTTGAGGAACGTGTCGAACCACACCTTCGGTGTAGACCATTCCACTTCGCGGCGCTCCGCCGGTTTCAACACCACACCTTCGAAATAGCCTTCTGCCAGGCCTCCATTGTCAACCTGCGTCACCATCTTTGAAGAAACGAATTTGGTGCTGTAGAGCCGGCGGTCCTGTCCTTTCACCCATCCGAACTGCGGCGAGAACGCCTCAAGCTTTCCTAAGGTGATGGAACCGTCTGCTCCCACTCCCGTTATCTGTACGCGATACGTCTTCTTATCCATCTCTATTGAAGAGAAGCCGTCGAAATAAAGTCTGGCGAACTGTAGTCCTGCGAATGGATTGCTCTTTGTATTGGTGTCTACCTTCAATCCGCCTGCCTTTCCGCCTCCGCCGCTGATTATCATCCATTTCTTGCCTTCGTCCATCGTGAAACCGAGGATTTTGTATGGTGCGCTGTATAGGCTCATCTCAGCACTTCCCACCACTTCCTCTGTATTGTATCCGCCTTGCATCACATTGGTGGCATATCGCTTGTCGGGGTCGAACTGCACCTGCATGAAACCCAACACATTGCCATAAGGCGTGCTGATGTCTGGATTCTGCGACAGCTCCATATACAGGTCCACCTTGTCCACCACATTCATCTTGGAGTTTGCATCGCCGTATGAGAAGTTCACTTTGCCGAGGTATCCTCTATGCTCCTTCACAGGCGGTTCCACAGAGTTGTCTTTCTTCAGGAACTTCACGACTATCGTCATAGTGTCTCTCACCTCAAAGACGTTCTTTGCCCCCAGTTCTCTCGATATATTGTCGGAGCATATCAGTCCGCTGAACCGGTATCCTTCGTTGGCAGTGGCGTCTACCTGTATTTTCGTTCCGTATGTGTAATTTCCTGAACCTGTTGCCGTTCCGCCTTCTTCTGGGTCGCAGACTACGCATACGGGGTATTTCACATTGTCATTATCTTTGTCGTCGCCTCCCCAGTCATCTCCAGGAGGTATAGTGTCAACCAGTTTCAGAAATTTCCATCCCGGCAATGTCTTGAACTGGGAATTGTATACATCCTCCTGCATCAAGAGGGCTATACATTCTCCGTTCATGTCTGTAACGCCTTGGTATTGATTATAATCTATGTTATATGCGTTTATGACGTATCCTTCGTCGCAGAGCGAGCTTATCGTGCCGCCTTCATGGCGCACGGCAATATCAGCCTCCGACATGTTCTCGGCGCCTGTAAGGTTAAACACCACATCTCCATCACTGTTTATCACCGCATATTCGTTTACTTGCGCCAGTCCCATCCTGTTGAATTTGGGCAGGTTCCAGTAAGTTGATTCATCGATTGATATTTCCCGCAGTGGCTTGAAAGCGGTGTCGAGCATAAACAGACTGCCCGTGCTGTAAGGCAGTCTGAGGAAGATATGTCCGTTCACGGCATCCGTTCCTTCGTAGCCTTCGAAGGTCTTCAGCAGTCTGCCTTGTGGGGAGTAATAAGAAATCGCCGTCCTGTCGGTATGGCGCACACATATAATGCCGCCATGCACATCGCCGATGCGGCTCTCGGTGTCCACTCCTGCACTTTGTATTCCCGTGTCGAATGTCACCTTGCCGCTCTTGTCGATAAAGGCTACACGATTGTTGCCGTTGGCGTCTTGCAGCTCCACGGCGGCATATCCCTCGCTGAAACATCTTGCCGAAGAGAACTGTGGCTTTATCACCGTGTTGCCCTTTGCGTCGAGATAGCCCCACTTGCGGTCATTACGGCTATAAAACGGACGGAGACCTTCGATGACTGGCTTCACCTCCACCGTGGTGGCTCCTCCTCCGCTGCCTCTTTTCTGCTGGTCGTAGTTGTACTGGGAGAGCACTTTCTTGCCGTTCTCGTCGATGAAGAAGGAATGCGCCATGAACTGATGGTCGTTCATTGCGATGCGCGCCAGTCCGTCGGCGAAGTTCGTGGCACTTATCCATTCCGGATACAGTTCCTTCATCGTTCCGTTGCGGTGAAGAATCACGAAGGGATAGTAGCTACCCTTCCTATCCTTTGACTGCGTCATCACGGAATTGCCGCTGAAGCGTGAGCCTTCGCTGCCTGAAATGGAGCGCAGCATGGTATTGGTGATACGCTTTGCGCCGTTAGCGAGATAAAAGGAGAGAAGGCCGTTTTCTTCCACGGAGAACACACCGTCGTAGACGGGATTCATCCTGGCATAGTCTTTTGTCAGTATCAGCCTGGTGTTCTTGGTTATACGTGCTTTGTGCACCGTTGCCTGCCTCTTGTTCCACGTAGGGAATGTGCCAAGATTGGTGACTTCCTCCTGTGCCATCAGCATGAGAGGAAAGAGAAGCGACAGTAATGTAGCCGCAAGAAATGATTTGATGTAGTGTGTCATATCCAAAAGTCTCTGGTTTAGCAAAAAGTCCAGTATTCCATCTGTTCTAAAAAAAGCCCAAATGCCATATCCCGCATATATTGATATGAGGATATGGCATCTTATAAGAATAATAAAAGCGTATGCTCTTTATTTCACTTCCCAAATGTCGTTGGTTTCGAGGAGCTCCATGAAGTTGTGGTATTTCTTCTTACCCTTCACCTCTTCGATTTGCTCAGCAACGGCAGTCTCATAGGTAGGAGCTTCTACGTCGCGGATTACGCCGAGAGCCACTGGGAATCCATGCTCGTTGTCCATCATGGCGAGCTTCAGCTGCAGGGTGTTGTCCTCACAGTGAGCGTCGTGAACGAGGATGTCCTTCTCTGTGATGCCATTCTCGCCGATCTTCACTACCTTCAGACCGAAGCCCTCCTGCACGAGACCGAACTCGTTGTTCTCACCGAAGATCAGCGGCTCACCGTGCTTCACGTAGATAGCGTTCTTCTTTCTGCCCTCGCTCTTGTAGATAGAGTCGTAGGCACCGTTGTTGAAGATAACGCAGTTCTGCAGAATCTCGCATACAGAAGCACCCTTATGCTGCTTTGCAGCCTTCAGCACCTCTACAGTACCTGCAGCGTCGGTGGCTACGGCACGTGCGAAGAAACGACCTCTTGCACCGAAGCAAAGCTCTACCGGACGGAATGGGTCCTCTACAGTACCGAATGGAGAAGACTTGCTGACAAAACCGCGTGGACTGGTAGGAGAATACTGTCCCTTTGTGAGTCCGTAGATACGGTTGTTCAGAAGAATCATATTCAGGTCGATGTTACGACGCATGGCGTGGATGAAGTGGTTACCACCGATAGCAAGACCGTCGCCGTCACCGCTGATCTGCCAGATGGTGAGGTTTGGATTGGCTACCTTGGCACCTGTAGCGATGGCAGCAGCACGTCCATGGATGGTCTGCATCGCATAGGTATTAACATAGTATGGCAGACGGCTTGAGCATCCGATACCGGAGATTACCGCTGTCTCGTATGGCGGAACGCCTAACTCTGCCATCGCCTTATGTAGCGAAGCCAAGAAGAAGTGGTCGCCGCAACCAGGACACCAACGTGGCTGTCCTTTCTTATAATCTTGTATTGTGAACATTGTCAATGAAAAATTAGACGTTTATATTACTTGTTAATGATTTCCTCAAAGCTTTCCACCAACTCGCTTACAACGAATGGCTGTCCCTTCACCTGGTTGAACTGATATGGCACGAAGCCGTCAACCTTGGCACGCAGGTAGGCAGCGAGCTGACCGAGGTTCTGCTCTGCCACTACCACCTTCTTGTATTTCATGAGCACCTCAGCGGTGTTCTTTGGCAGCGGGTTAATGAACTTGAACTGTGCTGAAGCCACCTTGTGACCCTTCTTGCGCAGCTCTTCCATAGCTGAATAGAGATGTCCGGCAGTACCGCCGAAACCTACGATGAGCAATTCGGCATCGTCCTTGTCGCCCAATACCTCAAGGTCTGGAACAGGGATGCGAGCCACCTTGCCTGCTCTCAGGCGACACATCTTGTCGTGGTTCTCAGGATCTGTAGAGATAGCTCCGGTGTCGCTGTCCTTCTCCAGTCCGCCGAGGATATGAGTGAAGCCCTCACGTCCTGGGATTCCCCAATAGCGAACGAGAGTTTCCTCGTCTCTCTTATATGGAGTGTAGTTGCCCTTCATGCTCTCTGGAGCATAGTGAGGATGAATCTCAGGAAGCTCAGCGATGTTAGGGAGTTTCCATGCTGCAGAACCGTTTGCCACGTATGCGTCGGTGAGGAGCAATACCGGTGTGAGATGCTCAACGGCAATCTTTGCTGCGCTATATACAGCGTCGAAACAGTCGGTAGGACTTGTTGCTGCGATTACAGGCATTGGAGACTCACCGTTTCTTCCGTAGAGAGCCTGCAGCAAGTCTGTCTGCTCACTCTTTGTAGGCAGACCTGTAGAAGGACCGCCACGCTGCACGTCGATGATAACGAGAGGCAGCTCGTCGATAACGGCGAGGTTGATGGCCTCTGACTTCAAGCAAACGCCAGGACCAGAAGTTGATGTGGCTGCCATAGCTCCGGCGAATGATGCGCCGACAGCACTTGCACAACCGGAAATCTCATCCTCACACTGCACTGTGGTCACTCCTAGTGACTTGTGCTTTGCGAGCTCATGGAGCACGTCGGTAGCCGGTGTGATAGGATAAGAACCGAGGAAGAGCTTCATGCCAGCCTTCTCGGCAGCGGCGATAAGACCATAGGCTGTTGCCTTGTTGCCGGTGATGTCCATATAGCGGCCCTTCACCTTTTGCTTTGACTCGATGCGGTATGTAGCAGGCACACCGGCATGAGTATTGTGTCCGTAGTTGAAACCTGCGTTAACCACCTTGATGTTGTTCTCGGCGATCTGAGGCTTCTTGGCGAACTTCTCTCTCAGGAAATTCTCAACGAGAGTGACATCGCGGTTGAAGAGCCAGCATACGATACCGAGAGCAAACATGTTTCTACACTTCATGATGGCCTTGTTGTCCATGCCAGAGTCGGCAAGACAATCCTTCACCATCTTTGAGATAGGACAAGCCACTACTCTATCCTCATCGATGCCCATCTCAGCGAGATAGTCGGCTGTCTTGAATTCAGCCTTCTCCAGGTCCTTGGGACCGAAGCTGTCGGTGTCGATGATGATTGTAGCCTGTGGTTTAGCATGCTTGTACTGTGTCTTCAATGCAGCGGCGTTCATAGCCACCAGCACATCGCACTTGTCACCAGGGGTATAAACCTTTCCCTCACCGATGTGAACCTGGAAACCAGATACGCCGGTCAGCGATCCTTGCGGGGCGCGGATGTCTGCCGGATAGTCAGGGAATGTTGAGATTCCGTTGCCGATGGTGGCTGAAACCGTGGAGAAGATGTTACCGGCGAGCTGCATACCGTCGCCAGAGTCGCCTGAGAAGCGTACTACTACCTGCTCCAACTCTTTTACTTCCAAATTTTCTGCCATAGAATTTACAGTATTGATGAATGATTTTTCATTTATTAGTCTTAATCCAAGAAGCTCCGGCTATGCACAGGACATAGAAAGAGCCATGCTTTTCAACAAAGTAATGCAAAGTTCGGAAACTTTAATGAAAGTTCAAAGCTTTTTTCCAAAATAATTTCATTACACATTGAAAACCACGTGTATTTTCACTCTTAATGCTGAATTTGTGTCATTATCCCATACCAATATATATATACAACGGAGTTGCCAGCCTTACACATTGTCAGATATATATCATACAGAATCTGACTTCAAAAATGTCTTCATGAAGTTTAGGACATTCTTTTATATACTGCGCACAATTGTATATGTCTTCCTTATATGAGAACCTATTTCATTCTAACCATTCTACACCATTTTAATACACCATTATGAATTTTGTCAAACACTCCCTTCAAATCAAAATGTACTTATACGAATCACACAGCAATAATTATAGTAAGGACTTTGGAGTGAACTTTCAGCGAACTTATAACGAACTTTCAAATTAAAGTATTACCTTTGCGCAGAAAAATGAAATTATAATTAAGAATCAAGATGTTAAGTACAGAAGACATAAAAGATTTGGTCAATGGAGGAGAGGGGTATAATGTGGACTTTAAACGAAATGTACCCTCGAAAGTTCGCGAACTTACAGAAGAAGTTTGTAGTTTTCTGAATGCTGCTGGTGGCTATCTGCTCATTGGAGTGAACGACAACAATGAGATTGTCGGTGCAGAGATAGACAACAGTAAACGATCTGCAATACAAGGCTCGATAGGTGAAATATCGCCAATGTGTCACTACAACATGTATGATGTGGATGTTGACGGAAAGAAAGTTTGGGTGATAGAAGTGCCATCTGGCAAGAATAAGCCTTATTTCTTTTCGGGAAGTACGTATTTGCGCGAAGGGGCAAACAGCCAAAAGCTGACGAATGTGGAAGAAATAAGAGAAGTATTCCAACGTCATGAGCGTATATACTTTGATGCCATCCCTCTGCCGAAAATCAATCTCTTAGAGCAATTGGACAAAGACAATTTCTTGGAGTTCAAGAAAGAAGCCCATATAGTTTCCGTTGTGGACGATTTCCAAGTGCTTGACAGTATGATGGTCTTTGATGACAATAATGTTGCCAAAAGTGGCGGTGTATTGTTTTTTGCCAAGCATCCAGAGAATGTGTTTTTCCATGCAGTTGTGCGCTGTGTACTGTTTAAGGGAACCGACAAAGTGTACATTATTGACGACAAAACTTTTGGTGGCCCTCTCTTTCAACAATACAATAAAGCTATAGAATGGTTGAAAGGCAAACTGCAAGTTGCATACAAGATTGAAGGTACAGGGCCGAGAAAAGAAGTTTGGGAAATCCCATTGGAGGTATTCAAGGAAGCCATCATCAATGCGCTTGCCCATCGCGATTATAGTGAACAGGGCGCAAGTATAACCATAGAAATGTTTGACGACCGTGTAGAGATTACCAATCCTGGAACACTCCTGCCTGTGGTAGCTAAGAATTTCGGGCGAAAAAGTTTGTCACGAAACCCTCTGATTTTCGGACTCTTTACGAGAATGCACCTTGTGGAGCATATTGGCTCTGGCATACCAAGAATGCGCAAGGAAATGCTTGATGCTGGATTGTCAGAGCCTGTCTATGACACAGACGGCATGTTTACTGTGACCTTCCACCGTCCTTCCAATTATAAAACTGTAGAATTGACTGACCTACAATCCGAAGTTATACAAACGGTCAAGACGAATCCATCGTTAACAATGGAACAGATCGGAAAGGCAATAGGCATTGGACGTACTTCTGTTTACAAAATTGTCAAAAGTCTTAAAGAAATTGGTATATTAGAACACAAGGGAAGAAAAAGCGATGGAAAGTGGGTTGTAAAAAACTAAAGAGATCTTCGTGTTACCTTTAGGCCATATGAAGACCGAGTTGTACGGAACAATGGTGTGTATGTATGGGGATTAATCTCGTTTTTCCTTAGCATTCATATCTTTAACGCAAGAAATTCAAGCAGCGGGAACTTAACGGCAGTTCGGACAAGGCATCAGCCGCATACACGGTTGCACGTTTAATGTTCGGTTCATTCTCGTTACAATCGGTGTTACATATGACGGCAAATACATTTGCCCTATCTTGCCCATAGCACTGATTCTCAGTAAAACCAAGAATTGCTGAAAAACTGTCAGATTATCTGGTTTTTTGTTATAATATTCTGACATCCAGACAGTTGACCACATAGCGACTGTCAGCCAACTGTCTGGATGGTTTGCTGATGAAAAGGATTTACGGCAAACTTAATTTATCAAGTCTAATTCTGACGAGGACGGACAATCCCAATTCTCTATCATAGTTTCTCTTTCCTAAGTCTGTTAAATCTGTTCTTCTAAATATAATAATAGGGCTGTCCCCACAAATTATTTTAGATGTCTTTAAGTCATATTGCTTTAAAAT
>CAVBFA010000059.1:0-6311 GCA_963594595.1 Oscillibacter sp.
CAGCCTGTACTCCTCGATGTGCTCGACGACTCATCGAGGGTCTATACTGCTCCGGTCGCCACGGTGTCCAGGAGTAAAGTCAAGAAGCTTCTGCCATCCAAGTCCCTCCTGAAGGACATCAATGTGAAGTCCTCACAGGTGGCTGCCGTGGACATCACGGCAAACGAGGTGTGCGACAGCGTGAAGTTGCAGCCGCCGGATTCTGTTATGCTCGCCAATGGAGCGCAGCCGTCTGAATTCTCCTACCATGACAAATGGGTGGACTTCCGCTTCTCTGCTTCTGATTCCGTGCTCCGTTATTCCGTCCGCGACTCCATCACTACAGTCGTCATCCGCGAGTACAAGCACCGCTTCCTCTTCTGGCGATGGGGCACGAAAGGGTATCACATCAAGATGGTGAACCACAATCCGCACTCCACGCTGAGATACAAGCAGTACATCAATACGGATTAGTTTTTCATATTATTTTTCAATTGTTTTAAGTCGGGCATTGCGCTGTGAAGCGTGATGCTTTTTTATTATATAATAGTAAAATAGTTACTGTTTTGTTTGTTCGTTCGTAGTAAAATTACTATCTTTGCAGTGTTGAATTTAAACAGGCGATCTATGAAAGTAGTGAAAGTGAGTAAAATCCTAAGGGATTTGAAGAAGGACGGCTGGTATATCAGCCGGATGCGTGGCAGCCATAGAGAATTCAAGCATCCCACTAAAAAGGGCGTGACAACCGTCAACGGTCATAATAGTGATGATATCACCGGATTCTTGCTGCGCAGCATTGAAAAGCAATCAGGGTTGGAGTTCTGAACTCCTTCCCTTTTTCTCCTTCCCTCCTGTGCTTGTTTATGGTTCTTCAATGGGCGGCGGTTCCGGCTGCCGCCTCTTTTCAACAGGGATTAACGACAATTATATACGAATATGGAAAAGGTTGTAATGAAAGCTTCGCGCACAGACTCCGGCTATTGCTGTGCCTGTGACTTGATTCCCGGCTGGGTCGTTGCCTATACAGGCGGCATTGACGGGTTCAAGGATTATGTGCAGGAAAGCATCGACTTCTACATCGAGGGACGGAAAGAAGATGGCGAGAGCTATCCTGCCGTTTTTGACGGGGAATATGAAGTGGTATATGATTTCGATGTGGCAACACTGCTTGATTATTACCGTGGGATATTCTCGTTCTCCGCCCTGCAGGCCATTACAGGCATCAACCAGAAGCAGCTCGCACACTATGCCAGTGGCGTCTCCTCGCCACGTCCGAAGCAGGTTGAAAAAATCAAGACGGGGCTTCGCCGTCTTGCCAGAGATATAGAAATGGTCACAGTTTAAATTCAACAACAAACGGCCTGACCAGCCGGATATGTTTTCATCTTTGAAAATATAAATTAAAAGAACTATCCGAGCCACTTGCACGAGATGTGTAGGTGGCTTTTCTTGTCTTTTTATTTTCTTTGCCTTTATGCTATCTTTGCTGCAGTTATTTTATTTTTGAAGATAGTTATGAAAAAGGAAAACATTGTTGCTCTCGCTGAGGTATGCGAAGTGTTACAAGGCAAGAACATAGACCGGAAGAAGTGTAACGACAATGGCGAAGGCCTGCCTGTTGTGGTCGGTGCTTCCGACCTTGTGCAAGGAGTGTTCACTCCCAAGCGATGGTGCAGCGAAACTCTTAAGGAACCGACTTTGTCTGAAGCCGGAGACATCCTCTTGTCAGTGGTCGGCACGCTCGGCAAGATGGGCGTCAATACGCAAGGCTCAGCGATACTGTCAAAGCACGTTTGCGCCTTGCGCCCCAGGAAATGTGTCTCTCGCCAATATCTCATGGCTGTAATCTCACGGCTGCTCCTCGATGCCATTCCTGATACCGCTGGTGATGTGGTGCTTGGCTTCCAGAACAAACTTGATGTCGAGGTGCTTAAGGGGATACGCTTTACGCTGCCGGCTCTTTTTGTACAGGAGTGGCTCGTCTCGCGTCTTACATCCATTGCAACGATGATCCTTGCTTATTCCGGCAAGAAAGAGGATTTCCTCTCCTGTGATGGCATAATATCCGCCATAGAGAAGGAACGTAAGGCACAGCGTGTACACATGCGCAATCTTGCCGAAAGACTAAACAAATTGGCTGACATGCTCGGAAACCTGCCTCCCGACAGCGACACGCTCGAGATGATTGATGATGCACGCAGCACTTATTCACGGCTTTTAAAAATCCAATAAATACTTTTAATTATGAAAATAGACAATTCTGTTGTTGAGGTTCTGAAGACCTCAAGCATAGACGGCAACCTGCTGCATCTGCCCGGGCAGCTGGACCGGAAACTGTACGAGCGTGTGAGCAAGGTACTGAAGGCTATCGGCGGCAAGTGGTCGAGCGCCAAGAAGGCGTTCGTGTTCAAGGAGGATGTGGGCGACCTCGTGACATCGATTGCCGACTCCGGCGAGTTCATCCCAGACCGTCAGGCGTTCCAGTTCTTCCCCACTCCGGAAGCTCTCGCCCGTGAGATCGTAGAGATTGCCGGCATTCGTGATGGCGAGCGCACCCTTGAGCCGTCCGCCGGTCTTGGCAATATAGCCAGGTTTATGCCGTCGCCCGACTGCGTGGAACTTGACCCGAAAAACAGGGCGGAACTTGAAAGGCAGGGGTTCAATGTCGTTGGCGATGACTTTATGACGTTTGAGCCGTCAGAGCCTTACGATGTGATTGTGATGAACCCGCCGTTCTGTAAAGGACAGGATGCACGACATATCCTTAAGGCCATAACCATGGCAAGGCGCAAGGTGGTGGCTATCGCATCGGCTTCCGTTCTGTGGCGTACCGATGGCCCGTATAAAGAGCTGCATGATGCCGTAGAGCGTTACGGTGGCTATATGCGTGAGCTTCCGGAGAAGTCTTTCCGGGACTCCGGCACTATGGTCAACACGGCTCTTGTAGTCGTTGACAAATAGAAAATCCCCGAAGCGGCTCACTTCGGGGACTATTTGTAAATAATAAAAGTCTGCTTAAGAAAGCTGGACTGAGCCGATCTGTCTTGCTATGTCTTTTACGGCAGAATTGAAGATGTTCTTCTGTTCGTCATTAAGCGTATATACCTTGCCTCTTACCTTGTTGCCGTTCAACCGCTGATACAGCCACGCCTTGCTCTTGCCGAAATAATGCTGCGCTATATATGATATTGGCAGCAAGTCATAACGGGAGTCTATCTGCTCTCTCAGCTTGTCTACACCGGATTTCGCCTCTGCTAGCCCCTCGGTCATAAACCTGTTGTATGCCTCCTTCACTTCCGCATTGGTGCTGTTTTCCTTCAGCCATAGCGAAATCTCGTCTCTGCGTTCCTCACTGGCCTTATCGGTCTTGCCCATAAGACTCTTCAGCTCGTTGAATATTGAATTAATATTTTCCATATCTTTATTTTTTTAAGTTCTCCCCTAAGTCCTCTAACTTTTATTATTTACGATGTAAAGATACATAATATTTTGATTATGTGCAAATATTCGGACAACTTTTTCTTCACGTCAAACAATATTCTCCGGGACTTTTCCTTATATATATAATTCAACATTTGTTGAAAATAATCCTTGTTTTTCTTGTATAATCAACAAAAGTTTATTACCTTTGCAGTGTGATAAAAAGAAAGGATTGCATGAAGAAAAAACGGAAATCCAAGGAACTTAAAGAAAAAGAAGATGACCTGCTTTTCTATCTTGAATATTGGAAAAAGTTCCCCAATACATTCCAGAAGATAGCACAGAAGGAAATCGACGAAATTGAACGACAGATTAAGAACAGCTGAAAGGTTCCCCTCCAAGTGAGGGGAGCTTTTGAAAGCAAAACATAATACGATATGAAAGAAAGAATACAGGCACTCGCAGCAAGGAACAGGGCAGCGAAGACAGAAGAGGAAAAGCAGAGCATCGCCCTCGAAATGGAAGCTCTGAAGAACGAGAATCCAAAGGAATTCACCGAAGCCCTGGAGTCATTGGTCAAGACCACGGCAAAGGAAGTGGAGAACCTGACCATGGCAGAGCGGATGGGCGAAATAACAAAGATGGTCTCCATGGCGTATATAGCAAAGAAGTATTTCGGCAAGTCGCGCAGCTGGCTCGCCCACAAGCTGAACGGCAACACAGTGAACGGCAAGGCAGCACAGTTCTCCGACGAGGAGCTCAGCACGCTGAAATCCGCCCTCAGCGACATGTCGCAGAAATTAGGTTCTATGAGCGTTTCTCTATAATGCATCCTTCTTATCACACCAGCCCCGGAAATCCTCCGGGGCTTTTTCTTGTGTGTCGGGCATGAATTAATCCGTTTCCTTGTTGTAATGTCGCGGAAATATGATATCTTTGCAGGAAAAACAGGAATGTATTATTATATATGGTGTGACGAAAGCGACAAGCACGGGGAATTTTACTCCAACTTCTATGGGGGAGTTCTTGTGAAGAGTGAAGACTATGACTTCGTTCTTCGCGAATCTGCCGCTTTTGTGGAAAGGCTCGGTATAAACGAGGAGATAAAATGGCAAAAGGTAAACGAGCACTGGTTTGACAAGTACAGCAAGATTGTGGATTTCGTGTTCAAGCTTTTGTCAGACGGGAAAATAAAGATCCGCATTTTCTTTAGAAACAATCAATATGTGCCCGTTGGGCTCACGAGAGAGCAAATCAGGAAGGAATATCCTATGCTGTATTACCAGTTTATCAAACATGCCTTCGGATTGCAGTATTCCAACCAGACGCAGGAACCGGTATTTATACACCTGATGCTTGAGACATACCATTGAAAGGTTCCGACAAGGAGGAATTCAAGAACTATATTTTTCGGCTTAATTTTGATGAGTCTTTCAAAAAGGCAAACATACACATACACAAGGATGAGATAAGCGAGGTGGACTCCTCCAAGCACATCATGCTGCAGTTTATGGATCTTATTCTGGGTGCGGTATGTTTCCGGCTTAACAACAAGCACAAGATAAAGGACCAGGCTACAGGCAGGCGGGGCAAGAGAACTATACTGAAGGAAAAACTTTACAGGCATATCAACTCGAGGATAAGGGAGATATATCCTAATTTCAATATCGGAATAAGCACTGGGTGTAACGATTTTTCAGACAGGTGGACACAGCCTTACAGGCATTGGGCATTCATCCCCACTTCAAGCATAAGGGATGTAAGCCTATCCAAAGGACACAAAAATAGCCCCTGCGCATCTACCGAGTGAACTACGACACACGTAGTCTTTCAATGCAACAAGAGCTATATTCTTGTGCAAAAATACTATAATTTCCGATACGAAGCAAGTTTACGACAATAATTTTGCAACTTTCCCACCATTTTCCTTGCGCAAAAAAAAACTTATGCGTATCTTTGCAGCGGTTACAAAACGATAGTAGACTATCCCGGAGAGCAGCGGTCATTGCTCAGCGCAGATTGCGTGGGCTTTTTTTATGCCCATAATCGAACATACATGGCGGTTGCCATTCCGTAAAACTTGAATTTGCCCTTCGGGTAGAGACATCGTTTTGTAACCAGCGGGATGTGCAGCCGCCTTTCTGCATTCCGGCCCGGCGGTTCCGGGAAAGGTTACAAAACGATGCAATATGCAACAGACATCAGCAATCCAGGCGCAGGAAGCTCAGCGCACGGGGGCGGAACTGGCTTTCGCCGACGTAAAGAGCACAGTAATCAAACATCTGGCAGCCATAAACGCATGGCTCGACCGCAAGTCGGAGTTCTATTCGCGCATAGCCGACTTCACGGTGACACGCCGCACCGTGCTGCGCGTCAACCTCATCACCGTATGCTTCTTCGTGGGCGTGGCGGCAGTGGAAGCCGCTCCCGTGGCGTCGCTCCTCTCGGCAGCATGCGCCGCATGGATGGTGCGCCGGCTCAACAAGAGCGATAAGCAGGAAAACGAATCTGAAGAGAAAGGAGGTGCGCTATGAATTACCACGAACTGACACCACAGGACAGGGAAAGAATAGAGCGTTGGAAGGAAACCCTTGAATGCAGCGAGGACGAGATGCTCGCCAAGCTGCTCGACGCCTACTGCCAGACGCGCAGCCCATTACCAGGAAAGAACCTGCAGGGCAACGACCTCGTGCCGGAGCCGAAGAGCACAACGGAGATTTGCGACGACCTCATGGAGATGGAAGACACCATCAGCACATCGTTCGTCTACGACTACATGGAGGCGCACGGATACGGATTCGTGACAACGGAGGACGGAAAGCTGCGATGGGCTATCTGGCGGGACATGTGTCCGCTGCAGGTGGAGTAAACCCATAATAATTCAAATATACATCTTTTTTACATTTTTCGGG
>CAVBFA010000059.1:6321-17061 GCA_963594595.1 Oscillibacter sp.
GGCTTGTGAAAGTAGCACGTCTTTTCTTTATTCTTTTTCTTGTAGATGTAAAATATAATCGCTAAATTTGTAATGGACAAAACAAAAGACGGAGGGCAAAAATATGATCGAGACTTTCTGCATACTGATGATGGTTTTCTGCATCATTCTTTTTATCGTGAAAGGCATAGGACATGCCGGCAAGGCTCTGTGTGCTACGCCAAAGTCTTCTTCAAAAAAATCCTGTCCGGAAATTCAAGAAATTTCATTTGAGCTGCCTGTGGAAATTATAGAGGAGGATTTACGGCAAAAGGCACAGGAAAGAAAACTCCGCGAAAAGAAATATTGGGAGGAGTTTCCTGAAAAATATAAGGGGGCTGTCTGCGAAGAGGAAATGAAGGCTATTCTAGACTTGGCACGTAAAGAAAACAAGACCAAAGAGGAGGAGCTAACCTTGCTTTTCGCAAAACTGCAAGTTGAAGATCTGTACAGGAAGAAAAGCGCAACGGCAAGACAGAACTGATTACACGTATTTTCCCACCATATATATTAGTGCTACTTTTGGCAAGTAATAACCAAAGGTAGCACTATTTTTTTATGGCAACAACCCAGACTTTTGAAACCATCATAAGACTCAACTCGCAGGAGGCAAAGAACAACCTGGAGCAGTTGAGGAAGAAAGTGGACGACCTCAAGGCCGCCAGAGACAAGGCGATTCAGTCTAAAGCCGACAGCAGCTTCGTCAAGGACCTCAACAAGGACCTGAAGGCTGCTCGCGCCGAACTGCGCTCCTACGAGACGGGAGTGTCGAAGACCATCAGCACGCTGCAGAGCCTCTCCGACTCGTCGGTGAAGGACATCAAGGCGGCTATGCGCACGCTGAAGCAGCAGATGGAACTGACGACGGATCCGGAGCAATACGCACAGCTGCAGCTGAAATGGGAGGAGTGCAAAAAGCGTGTGGACGAGTTCAAGGCTGCCGTCGAGGCGAGCGAAACAAGGGTGAACAGTCTCAACGCCACGATGAAGAACCTCGGCAGTTCGTCGCTCAACGAACTTACCAAGGCTTCATCCATACTGCAGGCACAGCTCGCAGGGATGAACCCACAGTCTGACGAATACAACAGCAAGGCGGCACAGCTCGCCACCGTGAGACAGCGCATCGATGAAATCAACGCCAGTCAGAAGGCTGCCAACACCACTATCGACAAGTATAACCAGGAGATACGCCTGGCCACGGCAAAGTCTTCTGACCTGCAGCGCGAAAACGAACTGATAGACCGCACGCTGAAGAACATCAGCGGCTCCACCATGCGCGACCTCGAATACTCGCTGAAGCTCGTCAACGAACAGCTGAGAGGCACCAGACAGGGCACGGAGGAATACGAGAAGCTGACCAAAAGCGCAAAGCAGCTGAAGACGCAGATTGCCGCCATCAACGACGAGCAGAAAGAGCAGAAGAGCGCATGGAGCAGGATGGTGGACGTTTTCAACGTGAACTTCGGAGCCATCACGCAGGGCATAGCGGCGCTCTCCGGGCTGTCGTTCACCATACGCAAGTGTACCGATGCTTATGCCGAGATGAACCAGGAGATGTACAACGTGACGAAGTACACGGGGCAGACCATCGGACAGGTGGAGGAGATGAACGAGGACTTCAAGAAGCTCGATACCCGCACTTCTCGCACCGAGCTGAACCAGCTTGCTGAAGCTGCAGGACGCTTGGGTATACAGAGCAAGGATAAGATCGAGGAGTTCGTGGATGCCGCCGACAAGATAAATGTGGCTCTCGGCGACGACCTCGGGCAGGGTGCCGTGGATAAGATAGGAAAGCTCGCCACCATGTTCGGAGAGAGCGACCGCTTGGGCCTTCGTGGTGCCATGCTCGCCACGGGTTCTGCCGTCAACGACCTTGCGCAGAGCTCCTCGGCTAATGCCGGATATATCGTTGACTTCACCGCCGACCTCTCCGGAGTGGCAAGCCAGGCGAATATGGCACAGTCGGAGATTATGGGTCTCGCATCGGCTCTCGACCAGAACATGCAGGAGGAAGCCACTTCCGCAACCGTGTTCTCGCAGCTCATCACCAAGATGTTCCAGAAACCGCAGAAGTTCGCAAAGCTTGCCGGCATGGAGGTGGAGAAGTTCACCAAGCTGCTCAATACCGATGCCAACGAAGCCCTGCTCACCTTCCTTCAGACCATGTCCAATAAGGGTGGCTTCGATGCTCTCGCACCGATGTTCTCCGAAATGGGACTGGAGGGAACGCGTGCCGTGGGCGTGCTCTCTGCCGTGGCTTCACATCTGGATCAGGTGAGGGTGGCACAGCAGACCGCAGCACAGTCATACAAGGAGGGCACGAGCGTTGTGAATGAGTTCAACGTGCAGAACCAGACCGTACAGGCGGAACTCGACAAGGCGAAGAAGGCTTTCAATGACCTCTGCGTTGACCTCGGAGAGAAACTCCTGCCTGTGGCGCGCTACACCATATCCACCACGTCGCTCGGAGTGAAGGTGCTGTACGAACTCACCATGTTCATCCCCAAGCACATTGCAGCAATAGCAGCCGTAGCCACGGCATTGCTCTTCTACAACGGCGTGCTCTCAGTAGCCATCATCAAGCGCAATGTGCTCACGGCGGCTACAAAGATAGCGGAAGCCACCGACAAGGCTTTTACAGCCACGCAGATATTGATGAAGAACGCTCTCGTTGCCCTGCATGCGGTATGGGCGCTGCTCACGAAGGGTGTTGCCGGATATACCGCCGTGATGAGGGCGGCCAAGATGGCAAGCCTGACGAATCCGTGGACGGCACTCGCCACGGTGCTTACCGGTGTGGGCGTGGCGGTATACTATGCCGTGAAGGCATGGAGCGCACACAGGAAAGCCATGCACGACAACCTGCAGAGCGTGAAGGAGGCTAATGCCGTGAAGAAGCTGCAGGCTTCATTAAGCAAGGAGGCTGCCGAGAGGACGTATGACGAGAAGGTGAAGATTGAACAGCTCACCAAAATCATCCGCTCCAATGCCTACTCCGTGGGAGAGCGACGGAAAGCCGTGGAAAAGCTGCAGGAGATAATTCCGGATTACCATGCATCCATTTCAAAGGAGGGACAACTCTACAATGAGAACACCAAGGCTATACAGGACTTTATCGCCGAACTCGACCGTGCAGCCTTGGCACAGGCTATATACTCGCGCAAGGTGGAGATTAACAAGCAGAAGCTCTCGCTGGAGTTCAGCAAGAGCAAGGCGCAGGGGTCGCTGAAGGCTGTCTATGCGGAGCGGCAGGCGCATCCGCAGAAATACCGTTCAAGGAAAACGCCTTCCATGTCGGCGTATTCCACGAACATGAAGGATAACCAGGAAACCAACGGTTACCTTATATCCAACAAAAAGCAGGAGGAAATACACAGGAAGCGTATTGCCAATTATGATAGTGAGCTGAAAGTCCGTAACAAGGAAAGCGAATATCTGGACAAGTTGCTTGCCAAGGATAAGAATCTCAGCAAGGCATACAATAAGGTCGTGCTCGGCAATGCCGCCACCTCTACTCCAGGATCCGCAGGAACAGGAGCCGGGTCTGCCTCCGCTGCAACCGGAGGCAAAGGCGGCAAGGGTGGCAACAAGACTGACCCCAACGAGGAGAAATACAAGAAGGAGAGCGAGGCTCTGAAGAAGCACCTCGATGAAGAGCAGCTCGCCCTGTCGCAACAGCTGCAGGGCAGGAAGATTACCGAAGAGCAGTTCGACGCGGAGTCATACAAGCAGAAGCAGGACTACTATGCGCAGCTCTTCGCCCTGCAGACCAAATACGGCAAGGACTCCACAGCCACACAACAGGCTATGGTGGACGCATCGATGGCGGAAGCCAAGAGGCTTGCAGATCTCGACGAGCAGCACATGAAGGAGTCGCTCGATGCTCGTCTGCGCTCCTACGACGAGGAGCAGATGGCTCTCATACGCCAGCGCACAAGCGGACAGATTACTGAAGAGGAGTACAACGAGAAGCTGAAGCAGGCGGAGATTCTCTACCATCAGGACCGTCTGGCCATAATACAGGAGTATGGCGGCGACGAGCTGCAGGAACAGAAGTGGCTGCTCGACCAGGAACTGGAGGACCTGAAGCAGACGGAGGAGGAGAAGAAGAAAGCGCGCCTCGATACGCTCAACCATAAGTTGGAGACCACGGACTCGTATGACGGTCAGCGTGCCGTCATCCAGAAGATGTATGATGAGCAGCTCATCACATACGAGGATTACCAGGACAAGATGACGCAGATTGCACAACAGAAGGCTCAGGCCCGACAGGCTGTGATGCAGCAGGCGTTTGATAGCGTCAACCAGATGCTCTCGGCTGCATCGCAGTATTCGCAGGCGTGCTCCGACCTTGAGGTGGCGCGCATCACGGCAAACTACGACAAGCAGATTGAAGCGGCAGGCAACAACTCGAAGAAGAAAAAGAAACTGGAGGAGAAGCGCGACAAGGAGATTGCCGCAGCCAAGAAGAAGGCTAACAAGCGCGCAATGGTGATGGAACTGGCGCAGGCGGTGGCTTCTACCGCCATGGCGGCAATCAACGCTTATTCTTCTGCCGCCCAGGTGCCGTATGTGGGATATATCCTCGCTCCTATAGCGGCGGCTACAGCCACGGCTGCCGGACTCCTGCAGATTGCAACTATCAAGAAGCAGCACCAGACGCAGGAGGCGACTGGCTACTATGAGGGTGGTTTCACCGGAGGAAAGAGGTACAGGCGTGAGGCTGGCGTGGTACACGAAGGGGAGTTCGTGGCTAACCACATGGCGGTGAACAATGCGCGGATCCTTCCAGCCCTGCAGCTCATAGACCAGGCACAGCGCAACAATACCGTGGGCAGACTGACGGAAGCTGACGTGAGCCGTGCATTGGGGCAGAACGCTACCGTGGTATCGGCTCCGAACATTACGGTGAACAGCAGCAGCGACGAACTGACTGCCACCATGGGCGAGGCAAGGGACGTGATAGACCGCCTCTCGGCAATTCTCGCAGCAGGCATTCATGCTTCGGTATCCATCGACGGACCTGACGGCGTGGCGCATCAGTATGACGTATTCAATAAGATGAATTCAAGGAAATAAAAGACAGGCTATGATACATTGCACTATTGACGGGAAGGTGGGATATCCCACCACTACGGACAAGATAAAGGTGACGTACGAGAACCAGTATATCAATGATTCCGGCTCGTACACCTACGACATATCGTTCCCCATGACGATACACGAGAACCGCATGCTCTTCCATAACATCCATCGCTTCGACGTGAAGAAGAAGACGGCTGCCTTCGAGGAATGCCGCCTGTATGTGGACAACAGGCTCGTGATGAGCGGCAAGGGGACGGTGATTTCCATCTCCGATACGGTGGTGAAGCTGCAGATCGTTGGCGGCAAGTCGCGCATCAAGTACAACTCCAACTTCGAGAACCACTACATCGACGAGATTCCGTTCCCTGCTGTGCATCTCAACAGGGGCATCGATACCGAGGGTTATGCCAAGCTGGGGATGCAGACGGTGGACATGTCGAAGTATTCGCGCTTTATAATGATTGACCTGCGCAAAGGCTGTTATGTCGGTGAAGAGGGGGTTGCGGCGTTCAATCCCATCTATGACGAGACGAACAACGTCATGTCGAATTTTCCGGCGAGGCTCCAGTACTCAAAACTGATCGTCGGCGGAAAGGCTTTCCCCACTGACAAGGCTTACACCTATATGATCAACGCTGCCGTACAGCCTTACCTGTTCTACGTGCTGCGCAAGGTGCTGGAATATGAGGGCTACACCATTACGGCCAACGGTCTCGACAAGGATCCGTGGAACAGGCTTGTCATAGCAAGCGCGCGCCGTTCCTGCAACATAGGCGACGCGCTGCCGCACTGGACGGTATACAAGTTCATCGAGGAGGTGAGGAAACTCTTCAATGCCTCGTTTGTCTTCAATGAGGTGAAGAAGACGGTGGAGATTAGATGTACCAGCGAGCTGTATGGTAATGATACCGTGTGTTATGATGCCCTCGATGAATACTCGTGCGAATACGACGAGGACGGACTGCAGAACATTGCCACATCCAATGTGGCGTATGCTCTGGCCGAGAGCGAGAACCGGTCATGGATGGATGTCATACCGCAGGACGTAATGAAGAGGTTTGAGGTCAGGGAATGTGCTACCTCGTCTGAGATGCATGATATGATGGAGAAGATGACCAAAAAGGAGCGTATGACGACAATCTTCAAGGTCATGACGTCACGTTCTTACTATATCTCAGCAATGCAGGCGGTTGTCGAGGCAAAGCCCGACGACCTGACGGAACAGGTGGTGATGTGCGGATTCTTCAATCCGCTGATAAGGGACATGGACAGCAGCTCGACGGAGGAACTGGATATATCGCCGGTGGCGTTCGGATGGCTTGACAGGTTTTGCTTCCTGAAGGGTGCGCCGGCCGATGAGAAATTCTTTATGTACGCATCCGACGAAATAGGAAACTATAAGGCATACATACCGTCGATAGCCAATGAGCATGAACCGTCTGTGGAGGACTATACGCAGGACGACGACGGTGAATATTTCCTGTCGGTGCAGGATGCCATAGAAGGGGGAGAGGATGATACGGCAGAGGAAGAATCGGAAGACAAGATGCAGATAATGTTCCAGGGCAGGATGGTGGCGAACCTCAAGATGGCTTCGTCGTTTGCCCCTTCATCAACTGAAGACGCTGACTCCTATTGGTGCAGGTATCCTACGCCGTACACCGACTGGAGACCGTCGCGTGGCTGGCCGATAGGTCTGGAGGAGAAAGGCTCCCTCAGCCTTGAGCTCTCGCCGTTCTTCTCTGCGGATACGGACATCGACAGGAACAACCTTCTCTGCATCAAGTTCGTCACCGACGAAATCCCGGACCCGTCCAGGATATACACATTCCACAACAAGCGGTTCATCTGCCAGAAGGTAGAGATGCAGGTGGGGACGGAAGGCGTCGACAGACTGAAGACTGGCTATTTTTACGAAAAGCTTTAGTTATATTCTTGTTTTTTGTTGTATGGGGAGCGGTGAGTGATCATAGCTCCCCTTTATAGTGTTTGGTCTCCTCGTGGATGAGCTTCGGACGCTTCAGGTATTTGTTCGTCACCGATATGTCGCTGTGGCGTGCCTGGTCTCTTGCCACGACTATTCCTTCAGCATTGGCAAGGTCCCTGATTCCGGAATCCTTCAGACTGTAGAACTGGTAGCTCTGCGGAAAGCCCAGGGCATCCCTCATCTTCTTCCATTCCAGCCTGAAACGGTTCACGTAGACCTGCTCCTCTCCGGGTGTAAGGTTCTTGCCGAAGAGATACTCATGCGAGGGGTGGTCGAAGACGTGCTGCTCGATCATCTCCTTCAGCACGCAGTCGTTCAGGGCCACGGTCTGTCCCTTCCTGTTCTTCGACACCTCAGGGCAGACATACACCGACTGCTCCGTTATGCTTATGTCGCCTATCTTTATGTAGCGCAGCTCATCCGGACGGATCAGAGTGTAGTATTCCATCAGGCAGGCAAGGTAGAACGGAGGGTTGTACCTGGATGCCCATTCCTTCACCTTGCGCAGGTCGGCGGCGGTCAGCTGGTCGCGGAACTTCTCCGACTCCTTCATCATATGCACCTCTTCCACCGGATTAGTGTCCAGGTATTGTCTGTCTTTGAGCCATGTAGCGAAGGTGGAGAGCCATGTGCGGTAATTGTTCCTGGTCTTGGCCGAGACATCCTTGTCCAGGATGAGATAATCGAGGAAATCCACCACGAAAATCCGGTCGAATTGGTAAATATATGTTATACGCGTCCCGCTTTCCGACAGAAAAATCTTCAGCTGGTTCAGTCTGCTGCGGTAGTCTATTGCAGTCTTTGTCTTCAGGATGTTCTTGCTCTCCGCTATGTCGACATACTCCTCGTAGCGTTCTATCACGACATCAAATTTTGTGTACTGCCGGGTCTTCTTCGCCTTTGTCCACGGGTTCCATCCGGCCTTCAGCTTCTCAAACAGGTTATGCATGAGGATGAACGCCATCTCTTCGCGGAGCTTGTTCGTACGGTATCTGTTGAGCATGTACTTCTTTCTCCTCATGCCGTCAATTGACGGGTCATAGGCAAAGAAGTCAACATACCATTTCTTTCCCTTGTGCAGCTTGGGAAGAGTGAACTCTACTATTACTTTAGTAGAAAGCAGGTCTTTTTCTGGAATATACATTTTTTTACATTGTTCGGGCTATCCCAACCAATGCAACTATTTTCACAATGTTGAATCGTGTCTCGTTTCTGTCCCTGTCATATTACGAGAATTGCTCAGAATGCCTTTCTGTATAGGCTTTCTGAGCAATGTAGTTGCGGAGGCAGGACTCGAACATGCGACCTCCAGGTTATGAGCCTGGCGAGCTACCAACTGCTCCACTCCGCGATGTTAATTATTTGTGCATTTCTTGATTGCGAGTGCAAAGGTATGAAGTTTTTGGGAAACTGCAAAACTTTTCGGAGGAAATCTTTGGTATTTGGTGTAATATTGACTTGTATCAATGAAATAATGCAGTATTTCTTGATTGGAATTGGTGTTTGGGGCGTTTTGATGTGTGTGGTGGAGAGATAGGTGCAACTTGATCGAGTTTCCATCAGCAATGTTCGGCATTGCCGCGATGGATGCGGTGGAAATGTTTATATTATAATATGGTTGAGCTTCAATTCGCAATGTTCGGCATGGCCGCCTTTCGTCCGGAGATTTATACGGCGAATGAAGGCGGCGACAGGTGGAAAACAGTCTGTTGGGGTTAAAAAAGATGTAAAAACAGAACATAAATGGTTATTTATTTTGCAATTTCCATAGAAATAAATACTTTTGCACATGTTAATGGCCGTGTGCAAGAAGACGGGATGTGCATCGAGGGTACAATCGGTGTATGTCTGAGCGCCATGGCCGGTGGAACATACACGGAACACTTATCATATAATCATGTCAATATCAAAGACCCGACAGAAGTTGGTTGATGTGGCAAGACAGTTGTTTGCCCGCAACGGACTCGAAAACACCACGATGAACGATATCGCCCAGGCTTCAGGCAAGGGGCGCCGCACGCTGTATACCTATTTCAGCAGCAAGGAAGACATCTATTATGCCGTGATAGAGGGAGAGCTGGAGCGCCTGTCGGACAAGCTTGACGAGGTGGCGGCGAGGAATATCCGTCCGCAGGACAAGATCATCGAACTGATATACACCCATCTGAGCATGATAAAGGAGACCGTGGTGAGAAACGGTAATCTGAGAGCCGCCTTCTTCCGCAACATCTGGATGGTGGAGAAGGTGAGGAAACATTTCGACGAGGATGAGATAGAACTCTTCCGCAAGGTGTATACCGACGGCAAGCGCGAAGGAGAGTTCGACATCGACAACGTGGAGCTCGTTGCCGACATCACCCACTATTGCATCAAGGGGCTGGAAGTGCCCTATATCTGTGGCCGTCTGGGTCATGGCATCACTCCTGAGGCGAGCAAGCCGCTTGTCGCCAAGGTGGTATACGGTGCGCTTGGCAAGATAACGAACAAGAATTCTGACAGTGCCCGTCAGGATTGAGGCATCAGACAGCTTCATCCTTCTCCGCACTCAGAATCAGGGACGGTGACGGGTAATAGAGATACAGTATATACATATTATAAATATAAATACAACGAAAATGGGATTATTAACAGGTAAGACAGCACTCGTAACGGGTGCGGCACGCGGCATCGGTAAGGCTGTCGCAATGAAATTCGCCCAGGAGGGTGCAAACATCGCATTCACAGACCTCGTGCTCAACGACGATATGGCAGCAGGCCTTGAGGCCACACGCAAGGAAATCGAGGCACTCGGAGTGACCTGCCGCGCTTATGCCGGCAACGCTGCCGACTTTGCCGAGACAGAGAAGACCGTGAAGCAGATACATGCCGACTTCGGTTCTATCGACATCCTCGTGAACAACGCCGGAATTACAAAAGACGGACTCATGCTGCGTATGACAGAGGCTCAGTGGGACGCTGTGCTGAACGTCAACCTGAAGTCAGCCTTCAATTTCATCCACGCTTGCTCTCCAATCATGTTGCGCCAGCGCGGTGGTTCAATCATCAACATGGCTTCTGTAGTGGGTGTCCACGGCAATGCAGGCCAGTGTAACTATGCCGCTTCAAAGGCCGGTATGATTGCTCTCGCCAAGAGTATCGCCCAGGAGCTCGGACCTAAGGGCATCCGTGCCAACGCCGTTGCTCCAGGCTTCATCGAGACAGCCATGACAGCCCAGCTGCCAGAGGATATCCGCAAAGACTGGATGAAGAAGATTCCATTGCGCCGTGGCGGTCAGACAGAGGATATCGCCAACGTATGCCTCTTCCTGGCTTCAGACATGTCAAGCTATGTCAGCGGTCAGGTTATCCAGATCGACGGCGGAATGAACATGTAATTCAGATACATATTTAAGGTTTAGAGAAGCTCGTCCACTGTGCCTTCATTCCGGAGGGGTAGGGGTGAGCTTCTTTTTTTGAAGTTTTTTTATCCATCAGGCATGAACGTAGTTTACGAAGACAACCATATCATCATCGTCAACAAACGCAGCGGAGAGATTGTGCAGGGCGACAAGACCGGCGACAAACCGCTCTCCGACACCGTGAAAGAGTATATCAAGGAGGCGTATGCCAAGCCCGGCAACGTATTCCTCGGTGTGGTACACCGTCTGGAC
>CAVBFA010000060.1:0-15213 GCA_963594595.1 Oscillibacter sp.
ATAAGAACGAGGAAGAGCTCAACCGCCAGTTCATCGACATCTATGGCCTGCAAGATGAGTTGACTCCTGATGTTCCATTGAATGAAATTACCATCCTTCAACAGGGTGAAATCTCCATTAATTTATAATTGGTGGTAACATTTACTTCTTGCGACTACTTGGAACACGACTCATTCTCATAATCTCTACATTAGAACAAATAAGGCAATGAAACAGGAGATAAAAGACATCATGCAGCGTTTGCTTAAACGCCATAAGGAGTTGGGCATAACAGAACAGATAGACTATGAGAAATTCTATCTCTACTCTATCATTACCCACTCTACAGCTATAGAAGGCAGCACTGTGACAGAGGTGGAAGCACAGTTGCTCTTTGACGAAGGCATTACGGCTAAAGGAAAGCCTATGATAGAACAGCTGATGAACCTTGATCTGAAAGCAGCTTACGACTATGGCCGTATTTGGATAAAGCGACATGAAGACATCACCATAGAATCTCTTGTTGCTCTTGCTGCAAAAGTAATGGCTCGTACTGGCGGTGAATACAATTCGTTAGGCGGAAGCTTTGATGCTTCAAAAGGAGAACTTCGCAAGCTGAATGTCACAGCTGGTGCCGGCGGACGGTCGTATATGAACTGGATGAAAGTGCCAATGAAACTGAAGGAGTTTTGCGAGGAACTTAACAAACGTCGCAAAGCTATAGATACAACTGATGAATTGTCTATATATGAGCTGAGTTTCTGGGCGCACTACCATCTTGTAACCATCCATCCCTGGGCTGATGGAAATGGCAGGACAAGCCGTCTGCTTATGAACCTTCTGCAGATGGAATATGATGTGTTGCCAACAAAGGTATATAAGGAAGATAAAGCTGAATACATCCAAGCGCTCATTGACACCAGAGAAGCTGAGAACACAGACATCTTCATCAACTGTATGGCGAAACTGCATTGCGAACATCTGCAGCAAGATATCGACCAGTTCCTTATATCGACAAACGAAGAAATGGTCGATAAAAAGATTATTCAGCAAGAAATGGTCGATAAATGGTCGATAAAACCAACTTTGGCAGGAAAACTGGCCGATATCGTAGTTTTTATGGACGACAAAGAAGAAATCAGGACCGAACAACTTGTCACACAGTTGGGATTGACTGAAACCACAGCCAAACGCTATCTTCGCCAACTGACTGAGTTCGGTTACTTGGAAGCTCATGGTGGTAACAGAAACAAGTCGTATACAAGAAAGAAAGTGAAAGAATGAACGTTCAATTCATATAGAATATAATTATGGAAGAAAACAACAAACAACATATAGTATGGCACGATGATGTAATCATAAAGCAACTCATCAGTTACAGTGTGGGCTGTATGCTCGGACGCTACCGCCTAGACAAACCTGGACTTCACATCGCCCATCCTAACCCAACAGACGAGGAGATAGCACCTTATGAATATAATGGCGAGACATGGGAAATCGACGACGATGGTATCATGCCGCTTATGCCCAACGACTGTGGCTTCAGCGACAATGCCTCGCTGCGCTTCTCCGACTTTATTCGTGTGGCATTGGGCAACGAGGAGCATGTGGCGAACTTGAACTACGTGGAGAAATGCCTCGGCAAGACACTGGAGCAATACTTCGTAAAGGACTTCTGGAAAGACCACAAGAAGATGTACCAGAACCACCCTATCTACTGGCTGTTCTCATCCAAGAAGGGCGCCTTCCAGGTCATTGCCTACATGCACCGCATGAATGCCTATACCGCCGAGCGAGTAAGATCCAAGTATCTCCTCCCTTACATCGAGCACTTAGAGGCAGAAATCGATAAGCTCGATGCTCGCCGTGCCGAACTCTCTACCAGAGAGACCAAGCAGCTTCAATCTCTCCAAAAGCAACTCGACGAGTGCCGTGAATACCACGAGCGCCTGCAGGTAGTAGCCGAGCAAGCCATCAGTTTCGACCTCGACGATGGCGTGGTGGTTAACTACGCCAAGTTCGGGGATATATTACAGAAAATCAAATAGTGGGCGACGTGTCCCACGTCGCAATAACAATCGCTTAACATGTGCGGTGAGACACCGCACCTACTATTATGGTACAAGATAGAATATACAACTACTTTGAGCGCAATCCACAACTTCATGTGCTCTTCATCTTCGACAGGATGAGCATCATCCAGAATGAACTGGATGAGATGAAGGAGTGGAACGACACCTTTATATATAAGGTGTTTGATGGTGCGTGGTTTAATACGAAGTATGCCATCGAGAACGATTGGAAGGACAAGCATGTGGTTCTGCTCTTCCCTGAGAGCGTTTATCCGCATACAGAGGAACAGCAGCTCAGCTTCCCTCTGCTCGACATGCTGAAAGCCAATATGGAATATAAGGAGGACGACTACGCCAGCTACATGCAACAGTATAATCTGCCTGAGAAATTTCGTGGCTTCGTGAAGAAGAATATCGGCGAGATTATGTCTTCACGTGTCAGCAACATCCTCAATGGACATATTGATGGTTCCTCATTCAGCGAGGATTTGGTTTGTCGTGCTTTCATCACCAACTATCTTGGAGAAAAGAAACTTCAAGACTGGGAACAGCTTTTAATTAAGATAATTATTCTTGATGGCACAGCGGAAGAGAAAAAACGCATAGATTTTTGGTATAGAATTTCCAAGAATTTTGATGCAACAAAAGCCCTCTCAGAAAAACTCTTCAAATTATTTAGAATTAAACTTAGCTTAACTGCTGCCCTGAAAATGAAAGATGTAGCGGAGAGCTTGAAATACAATAGTATTACACAGCTTTTGGATGCAGTACCAGGTGATGCATATAAGCAGTATAAGATAACGAACTCTGTAGTGCTCGACCAAGTGAATAAAATTTACGAGTTGGGTACCCACGACCGTCAACTTTCCGAAAAGTTTGCACAATCTATGGAATCGTTGGCAGGGGGCATCAAGGAAGAAGAAATCATCAAGCTCTATGGGATAGATGCAAACTACTTCTATCTAACAGAGGCACTTTGTTGGCCAATCTTGAAAGAAGTGGTGGAACAAAAGTTAATGGCTGACCCAGAACAGGTGAATGAGCGTATGCGTGAACTTTCTTTGAAGTTGCCAGTAGATAGTAATGTCCAGATTGCCATTCGGTTCATAGAACAGTCTGCGTTGTATTATACTCAGGTGAGAGGTCTTGGAACGCTTAAACTAAATAGTACCAAGGAGTATGTGGACAAATATACCTCTGAGTTTTATCTCGTAGATACGTATTATCGTCTGACTCTTGAAGCATACCACGAACTCATTACCAAAGAATGTCCTATCGAGCAAACTTTGACTTCTGCAAAACGTCAGTTGGATTTGGAGTATGCCAAAATCTGTAACATTCTAAATATAGAGTGGTTGGTATGTGTAAAGGAAAAAGGGAATTGGTTCACAGAGACAGGCCTGAAGCGACAGGAAGATTTCTATGCCAACGAATCTGATAATAGTGTAAAGCAGGTAGTCATCGTTAGCGATGCCCTAAGATATGAGGTTGCAAAGGAACTGATGCAAAAACTTGCCAAGGAGAAGCATATAGCCACCATCAGTGCCTATCAAGCGATGCTGCCTACAGAAACCAAGTATTGCAAGTTGGCCTTGCTTCCTCACCATTCCCTTGAATTGAACGGCACGGATATGATGGTGGATGGCTCTGTGTTGACAACAACGGAACAGCGTACAGCGCATCTCTGTAAATATCGTGAGGGTGCAATCTGCATACGTTACGAGGATGTGATGAACGGTGATTCACAGGCTATGCGTGAACTCTTCAAGCGTCCATTGGTATATATATTCCATGATACGATTGATGATGCAGGACATTCACAAAGTCCATTCGACGTAATCAATGCTTGCCGAAAAGCCATTGAGCAACTAGCCGTATTGGTAAAACGCTTGCATGCCACATGGAATGTTACGAATGTGCTTCTTACTGCAGACCATGGCTTCCTCTACAACGACATGAAATTTGAGGATAAGGACAAACATAGTATCATAGAGTCTGCCATAGAGAAAAAAACGAGATATTATCTCACGGATAGCAATGACAGTGTGGAAGGTATCATTAAGTTCCCTCTTGACAAAGTATCGTCCATCAAGAGTATTAATCCTGTCATGGTTGCAGTACCTGAGGGAACAAATAGGTTGGCTGCTTCTGGTGGTTATAACTTTGCTCATGGTGGTGCATCGCTCCAAGAAATGATTATTCCTATAATCAAGAGCGTGCGTAAGAAAGTGAACAAGACCGAGAAGGTGGGTGTAGCCTTGATGAGTCATAACTTGAACATGGTAAGCAGCCGTTTGAAGTTCCAAATGATTCAGTCGGAAGCTGTGAGTATGACGGTGATGGAACGTAAGGTTCTATGCTGTATCTATAATGGTGACGACCCTGTCACACAGGCGAAAGAAGTCACTTTGAACAGTGCGGATGCAAATAACTTGAACAACCGTGTCTTTGAGGTGACACTCAACCTGATTAAGTCTGTGGATGCAAGCATGTTGCAGCTTCGAATCTACGATGTGGATGACAAGCTGAACCCACTCATTCGTGAGACGGTCAAGAATAACACAATGATAGAACAAGATTTTTAAGGGAGGTAATATATGGATTTGCAGCAAAAAGTAATGGATGCCTTCATCGGCAAAGTGGTACGAAAGGACTTGGCTTTCCTTGTAAAGGGAGGTCTTCCTGTGCCAACATACGTACTTGAATACCTGTTGGGACAATATTGTGCCAGCGATGATGAGGAAATCATCAACGAGGGCTTGGAAAAGGTGAAGCAAGTCATTCAGAATAACTATGTGCATCGTGCGGAGGCGGAATCTGTAAAAGGACTCATCCGTGAGAATGGCAAGCATCGTATCATCGATAAGGTTACAGTTGTTCTTAACGAGAAGAACGATGAGTATCAGGCAACCTTTGCCAATCTTGGGCTGACAGGAGTTCCTATCGGTACCGACTATGTGCGCAGAAATCCGAAATTGTTGAGTGGCAACGGTGTATGGTGCATCATTACATTGGGCTATATCAGTGGTGAAAATATCAAGGTAAGATGGGAGATTCAGACATTGAAACCAATCCAAATCTCAAACATCGACCTACAGGAATACATCGACCAGCGTAAGAATTTTACGACAGACGAGTGGATAGATTTCCTGATGCACACTGTGGGACTGAACCCAGAGGTGATGAATCGTCGTGAGAAGTTTATTACCCTGGCTCGTCTTCTCCCTCATGTGGAGAACAATTTCAATTTCATGGAACTGGGACCAAAGGGAACAGGTAAGTCCCATGTGTTCCAAGAGTTATCTCCATATGGCGTGCTCGTGAGCGGAGGCGATGTAACCAGTGCCAGACTGTTTGTGAAAATACAGGGAAACAAGGAAATCCTCGGACTCGTAGGATATTGGGATGTAGTGGCTTGGGATGAGTTTGAACAGCAGAAAGGACGCAATGTCGATGCAGTGCTTATCGACACCATGCAGAACTATCTCGCCAATAAGTCGTTTAACCGTGGCAAGGGTACTCATGAGGCAAGTGCCTCCATGTCGTTCGTAGGCAATACGAAGCATACGGTTCCGTATATGTTGAAGAACTCACATCTCTTCGAGAGCATTCCGACGGCATTCATCAAGGGAGCGTTCCTCGACCGTATTCATTTATACAATCCGGGTTGGGAAATCCGGGTATTGAAGAAGGACAGTTTCTCAAAAGGGTACGGCCTTATCACAGACTATATTGCAGCTGTGCTTCATGAACTCCGCAACGATGACCGCACTGCATTACTGAATGATTATGCAAAGTTTGATGGCTCTCTGTCGGAGCGTGACCATCTCGCCATTAGCAAGACATTCTCTGGCATGATGAAACTCATATATCCTGATGGAAACATAACGGACGAGGAAGCAAAGGAACTCATAGACTTTGCCGCAGAGGGACGCAAGCGAGTGAAAGACCAACTCTATATCATCGACAGTACTTTCTGTGCCGAGCCTGCTAAATTTCAATATACTTGGTTGAAGTCAGGAGAGGCAGTAAAAGTGGAAACACTGGAAAACATTGAAAACAAGCAGACAAACACAGAGGAAACAGATGAAGAGAATGAAGTGAAACAGAAGGCAAAGACTCCAGGATCTCGTCCTCATATCAAACCTCTTGTAGCCAAGACCATATCCATTAGGGAAAACCAAGGTGGCGTGACGTACAAAGGCCTCTTTGGCGACTACTTACGAACGGCAAAAAAAATCAATGTGACAGACCCTTTCATTCGTCAGCCATATCAGATAGATAATCTTGTAGATTTCATCCAGATGGTCAAAGATGTTTCTACGGTGCAAGATACTGTCAGAATTCATCTGAGTACGCAAAACGATGATGACGAGAAGGTGGCAGAGGTGATAGATTCTTTCAATGACTTGGCTGATGAATTGTTACCAATTGGCATCGAGTTTACATTTGACTTCAAGGCAGAACATGATCGCTTTATCCAAACAGATACAGGATGGACAATAGCTCTTGGTCGAGGATTGGACATCTATGAGAAATTTGGTCGGTTCTCATTGAGCCGTTGCAATCAGAGAAATCGCCGTTGTAAGGCATTTATTGTTTCAATAAACTTGACGGAAAATCCATGAAATAAGACATGCGTATAAGTTAAATTCAGCCAGAGCTTGCTCCTCGAAGGATTAATTTAAAGTAGCTGCCTAATGCGGTTTTAAAACCGGTATTTAGGCTTGCCGATTTTGAAATTTGTTGTTTTGGAGGCATCGAGCAAGCTCGTTGAAAGAGTAAAATAGCCAATGTTCTTTGTGCATCCTATTTGAAGAGTGCATTGAGCATTGGCTTGACATTTATGAACAACTATTGCTTCTTAATACTGCTTGCAGTCTTTTGCTTTTTATAAGGCATTTTGTCCGTTTTTAATTCGCAATAGCTCGCTATTACTCATTAAAAGCCAAACAAAATCCACACTTCTAAAATACCAAAATCCAAGCAAGCCCTAACTACCGATTAGGGTTTATAAATACGAATCAGATAAGCTTGATTGCAGCATTACAGATACTTGTTTTAATAATTGTATGAAATACTATCATGCAAACGTTTGCACTAACAAAAATGACTTTTTCTTGTTAAAATAGTTTTAACGTATTGTAATACCTCCTATATTTGCAAGCAACTATCAAACATGAGAGAAAATTATGCCTTAATGCAATCTACAAATGAACATCAAAGCCCTATAGAACGTTAGGGCTTGTATGGATATATTGGACATATATTTAGTAACATAAAAAAACTATTAACAATGAAGCAGGTAAGATTCAGTAATGCCATGAGAGCTGCTGCCCTGACGGGAGGCTTGTTCTTGACGGCAAGTGCCTTCGGACAACAGGTTGTCGTGAAGGGACATGTGAAGGATGCCACCGGCGAGCCAATCATCGGAGCGACAATCCGAGTTGACGGTACCGATGGCGGTACCATTACCGACATTGACGGTAATTTCTCTATCAACGCAGACGCAAAGTCTACATTGAAAATCTCCTACATCGGATACGAGACGGTATCCGTGGCAGCAGGTCAGAACATCAACGTCATCCTGAAGGAAGATGCCGCCACGAAACTCGACGACGTGGTGGTGATCGGTTACGGTCGTGCGAAGAAGACCGACCTCACCGGTTCTATCACAGCCATGAAGCCAGACGAACTGTCTAAGGGTATCACAAACAACGCCTCGGATATGCTCGTAGGTAAGGTGGCCGGTGTTGATGTGCAGACCACAGGCGGTATGCCAGGTGCAGGAGCACAGATCCGTATCCGTGGTGGTGCTTCTCTCTCAGCCAGCAACGATCCTCTGTATGTTATCGACGGACTCGTTATCGACAACAACACGGCGGAAGGTATGAGTAACATTCTTGCCAACATCAACCCTAACGATATCGAGAACTTCACGGTGCTCAAGAGTGCTTCGGCAACGGCAATCTACGGTTCGCGCGCCAGCAACGGTGTCGTGATCATCACCACAAAGAAGGGACGCAGCGGACAGAAGCCAACATTCACTTACAATGGTGACTTCACCATTTCAACAGCCCTCAAGAAATACAAAGTGCTCAGCGGCGACCAATACAGAGACCTCATTGAGTCATTCGGACTGAGCCGCGACCTCCTCGGCACCGCCAACACAGACTGGCAGGACGAGATACTGCGTACCACGCTTTCTACAAACCACAGCATCAGCATGCAGGGCGGTCTGAAGAACATGCCATATCGCGTGAGCGCCGGATACAACGTCGGCAACGGTATCCTGAAGACAAGCTGGATGCGCCGTTTCAATTCAAGCGTTAACATCGCACCAACCTTCCTCAACAACCACTTGAACTTCAACGTCACTGCCAAGTATATGTATGAGAAAGACCGCTATGCCGACACCGGTGCCGTAGGAGCAGCCATCGCTATGGACCCGACACGTCCGGTGCGCATGTCAGACCCTGACTACAGCGTTGTGGGAGGATACTACCAGACTTTGGTAAACGCTTCGTATAATGACCCTAACTGGACAAAGACATCATACTCGCAGACTCCGCAGAACCCATTGGCTATGCTTAACAACCAGTATCGTCTGGCAAACGCCAACGACTTCAGCGGCAATGCAGAGGTGGACTACAAGATTCACGGATTCGAAGACCTCCGTCTGCATGCAAGTATCGGTGCACAGTATACAGAGACAGAACAGACCAATGACATACGCCGCACTTCATACAGCAACAACTACTATGGCTACAAGGGTCTCATGGCATACTATAAATATAATGTAGTAGGTAGTGCCTACGCACAGTATATGCATGAATTCGGAAACCATGGAGTTGACATCATGGCTGGTGCAGAGCAGGCACACTACCACCGTTCAGGATTCAACGAATACGGTAAGGGAACCAACCCATTGACAGGTGAGGCTTTCGACGAGTCATTCAGAAGTGAAAAGGAGTGGGCAACACACAACTCGCTCGTGTCTTACTTCGGACGTCTGAACTATAACTTCCTCGACCGCTACCTCATTACCGCAACATTCCGTGCCGATGGTTCTTCACGCTTCGCAAAGGGCAAGAAATGGGGATACTTCCCATCAGCTGCCGTAGCATGGAAGATCAACAGTGAGCCGTTCATGAAGAACGCCACATGGCTCAACGACTTGAAGCTCCGTTTCGACTGGGGTAAGACAGGTCAGCAGAACGGTATCGACGACTTCGTATACGCTCCTGTATACGTGACGAGCGACCAGTTCGCACAGTATCCTTTCGGAAACGACTACTATTACACAATGCGTCCTAACAAGTATAACTCAGACCTTACTTGGGAGAAGACAGAGACATGGAACGTAGGTTTGGACTTCGCAGCTCTCAACAACCGATTCACATTCACTCTCGACGGATATATCCGTAACACCAAAGACCTCCTGGCTAATGTATCAACAAACGCCGGAGTGACACTCGGTGACGAACTCTTGCAGAATGTAGGTTCGCTGCGCAACTACGGACTTGAACTCTCGTTCGATGTGAAACCAGTGGTAACAAAAGACTTCACTTGGGATCTTACCTACAATGTGGGTTGGAACAAGAACAAGATAACATCCCTCAGAGCAGGAGACAGCGACTGGGTTTGGGTCAACGACACAAAGGCTGCCCGTGGTAACAACAACAGGTTGCAGCGCAACAAGGTTGGTTATCCTATCAACTCATTCTTCGTTTATCAGCAGGTTTACGACGAGAACGGCAAACCTATCGAGGGCGTTTACGTAGACCGCGACGGCAACGGTTCTATCGATGATGGCGACCGCTACTACTATAAGAGTCCGGCACCTGACGTGATAATGGGTCTCACATCCAAGTTCCTCTACAAGGGATGGGACCTCAGCTTCTCGCTCAGAGCATCTCTCGGCAACTATGTATATTATCACAATCTTGCCAACTGTGCTATAGTTTGTGAACCGGGTCTGAAGAGACAGGCTGGAGCCTTCCAGAATGTGCTCAGCGATGCCGTATCACTCGGATTCACAGGACAGACAGTTGCCATGAACAGCATCAGCGACTACTTCATCCGCAATGCTTCCTTCCTGAAGTGTTCTAACATCACACTTGGATACTCATTCCCTGCACTCCTCAAGTATGCAGGAGAGGATTATTTCTCTGGCCGTGTTTACTTCACTGTGCAGAATCCATTCATCATCACCAAGTATAAGGGACTCGATCCTGAGGTAGCAAACGGTGTGGATAAAGATCCTTATCCACGTCCAATCAGCTTCCAGCTCGGTGTTAACTTTAATTTTTAAGTAGACAAGTAGACAAGATACAAGTAGACAAGATGCGAGAAAACCAGCTTTACTTTCCCACGGGAAGAACTGTAAGTTACACTACATTATATAATTGACAGAGGAGGGCAAATCTCCTTGTCAACTCGTCTCCTTGTCAACTCGTCAACTAACAAAATAAACAACTACAATTATGAAACATATAATTTTAAAGAGTGCGGCTTTGGCTTTCCTGACATTAGGGACAATGTCATGTGCCGACGACTTGAATATATCACCAATAGACCCACAGACTTCACCATCGTATGATGTGAAGCAACTCCTTGCCAAGCAATATGCCACATTGGGACTTACCGGTCAGAAGGGTCCTGACGGTAACGGTGACATGAGTGGTGATGAGGGTGAGAGCGGCTTCTACCGCACGGTGTTCAACCTCAACGAGCTCAATACCGACGAGGTGCTTTGGGCATGGCAGGACAATGAAGACATTGCACCTATTACAAACATGGCATGGACATCAGCTTCTCCACGTGTGAACTGGTGCTACCAGCGCCTTGCCTACGACGTCACGCTTCACAACCAGTTTATCTCTGAGCAGACAGGCAAACTTCCTGACGACGAGATTGCTGAGATTCGTTTCCTGCGTGCTCTCAACTACTTCGAGTTCCTCGACCTCTTCCGTAGAGCACCGTTCAAACTTGAGTTCAACGGAGAGTTTCCTGTTGAGAAGGTGGGCGTAGACCTCTACAACTGGATTGACCAGGAGCTTACAGCCATCGAGCCTATGATGAAAGAGGTGGGAGCATACTGCAACAGCAAAGACTTCGGCCGTGCCGACCGTGGTGCTGCCTACGCTCTGCATGCTCGTCTTGCCCTCAACGCTATGGTTTATACCGACGGACAGGTGAACGACTACCAGAAGGCAAAGGACTATTGCGACAAGATTCTTGCTGCTAACGTCTACGACCTTTCTAAAGAGACAAAGAACGGATACACCGGTTATCAGCAGCTCTTCATGGCTGACAACGACGAGAACCCGGAGGCTATGAAGGAGATTATCCTCCCTATCCGTCAGGATGGAGCAAAGGCACGTAGCCATGGTGGTTCCACAATGCTTATCAACGGAACACGCTGCAGCGGAATGCCTTATTATTATCAGAGCAACCCATGGCAGTGTCTCTTCGCACGCAAAGACATGGTTGGCAAGTTCATTCCAGGCCTCGACGTGGTGAATGCCGACAACGACGCTTGCAGTAAGTCATACGACAAATATCTGAAGGACAACGGCCTCGACGCATCCAAGCTCACAGAGGCTGACATTCTGCAGATGGACGATGCACTCGGTGCCAGCACCAAGGAGATTCTCCGCAAGGCTGGTGACGACCGCGCACTTCTCTACGGAGGTTTCGCAGGTGGTGTACGCCGCCTGTCGCCAGACAAGACAATCAAGAACTTCTTCGACGGACTTTCTGTCGTGAAATGGTCTAACGTGCGTACCGACGGTGCTACCGCTCATGGAGACAATTTCTGTGATACAGACATTCCTCTCTTCCGTCTTGGCGAAATCTACCTCACACGTGCTGAGGCTCTCTATCGTCTCGGCGACAAGCAAGGTGCGCTGAAGGATATCCAGAAGCTGCAGGAGCGTGCAAACAGAATAAACATCGCACAGTCTGTTGACCTCAGCTACATCCTCGACGAGTGGTGTCGTGAGTTCTATCTCGAAGGACGCCGCCGCAGCGACCTCGTTCGTTTCGGTCTCTTCACCAGCAGCCAGTATGTATGGAGCTTCAAGGGCGGTCAGGAAAATGGAGTAGGTGTTGATTCACATTACAACGTTTATCCGGTGCCAGCCAATGAGATAGCAGGTAATGCCAACTTGCATCAGAACCCTGGTTATTAATCAGAGTGAGAGTGAATAGAAAACATATTTTATAATCATAAAAGAAAACGTATCATGAAATATATAAATAAAATAATGATGCTTCCGTTGCTCGTCCTGCCGTTCTTGTTTGCATCCTGCGACAAAGACGACGACTGCAACCCTACGCTCGATTTGAGCCATGTGGCAGAGGGCTTCGTTCTCAACACACCGGCTTATGCCGGCAACACATACGACCTCGCCAATTCTGATGGTGTGGAGCTGACATGCACCCAGCCTAACTATGGCGACGGAGTGCCATACGTAGTGCGCTATTTCGTACAGGTATCCATCGACCCTACATTCGCTGAAGGAAACAAGGATGCCAAGTTCCAGGAGCTGTCCACTTCTTTCACAACAGCAAAGATGGCAGCCAACGCCGTGGAGATGAACAATGCATTGGTGGACCTCTATCAGGAGGCTAACCCTGACGCTAATGTTCCTTCTTCAATGCCTGTCTATATCAGACTGCGTGCCATCATCGACGGATCGATGATTGAGAATCTCGGTGAGACATATTCTAATGTCATCACTCTCTCTTCTGTACGTGCCGAATATCAGGCACCAGACGTTGAATATCCTGCTTGTCTCTATGTAGTAGGCTCTTCTATCCAAGACGCTTGGAGCAGCTGGAAACAGGTGGCTCCGGTATATGGTATGGCAGGACAGTATTACACTATGGTTTACGTACCGGAAGGTGGTTCCTTCAAGTGGGGAACTTACGAGCAAGACTGGCGCGGATTCGGAAAGATCACCATCGACGACCAGGCTGAAGCAGGCGTTTCAAACAATGACGACGACAATATCGTGCTTGCAAAGGGCGGATGGTATGCTCTGCACTTCGAGGGTGTTATGTCTTCTGACAAGAAGAGCATCAACTACACTCTGCACATCTATCCTGGCAAGGCTTACGTAATCGGTAATGCATTCGGAAATTGGGACGAGGCAAACGATGCTCTCGCTATGCAGGCTCCTGCCGACAATACCGGCGAGTGGGAATCTCCTGCTTGTACAGCCAGCGGAGAGCTCCGTGCTTACATCCGCATCCCAGGACTGGAGTGGTGGCGCACAGAGTTCACTCTCTACAACGGCAGCCTGTACTTCCGCAAGGACAACATCGTTGACGACTGGGCTACAAACGTAGGCGATGATTATTCAGTGAAATGCTCTGCTGGTCAGAAGCTCTATGTCAACTTCGACAAGAACACCGGTGAGATGAAATAAGGTGGAATTGTTGGACCTATATAAGACTTGAAAATCTTATATATCCGACATGTTTGATAAACTTATAATCAGAAAGAGAGTGGATAGGACTCTTACGCTTGAGTCCTGTCTCTCTCCTTCAAACGACAAAAAACAAACAACAATGAAAAAGACATTATTATATAGCTTGGCAGCTTTGGTGGGACTCTCCTTCGCAAGCTGCAACGGCGACTATGACGACTGGACCACTCCTCAGGGATTTGGACAGGAGAACGCCATCACCATTCCTGGCTTTGCAGCGACAGCTGCCGGCGACGTCAACCTTGCCAACCCTGGTGAGAACGTGAAGGTTTTCAACCTCTCTGAGGCTGCTCTGCCAGAGGGAACAGAGCTCAACAAGACCCGCATGATAATCACTCCTGCTGATGAGGCTGCAACATACAATCTGCCACAGATTGTGGAGGCAAACAACGACGGTACAGTGGACAGCACAGCACTGCAGACTGCAGTGGTGAAGGCTTACGGCAAGCGTCCGGCAGTTCGTCCTTTCAAGGTGCACGTATATTCTGACGTGATGGCAAACGGACAGGCTCTGCTCGTGGATGCCGGAGAAATCAATATCAACGTGACTCCAAAGGCACCGTTCATCTCAAAGGCTTATTATCTTATCGGCGACTTCAACAACTGGACAAATGATGTGAACAAACTTGCCGAGTATAAGTTCTCTCGTTCTGACAAGGACGTTTACGAGGATCCTATCTTCACATTCACTGTGACAACGACAAAGAACGACCAGTGCTGGAAGATTATCCCACAGGAGAATCTTGATGCATACAACATCTGGCAGCAGGGCGTGGTTGGTACCGTGAAGGATGGTTCTACCGATGCCGAGGGTACTCTCGTTACTGATAACCCACAGGCAGGCAAGATTGCCGACGCTGGCACATATGTCATTACGCTGAACATGATTGACTACAGCTACAGTGTGGTAAGAGCTGACTCTTATTATATGGTAGGTGGTGTGTACGGATGGAACGCAGAGTCAGCCTCTAAGCTTGCTTTCTACAACGAGGGCGGTTCTTTGGCTTCTATCACTACACAGTGGACTGGTGACGCCAACCTGAAGATCTGGAACCGTGCCAACATTGGCAACTGGGATCTGGCATGGGGTAGCGTTTCCGACGGTGATACAAGCATGATGGGTAATCTCATCAACAGTGGTGCCAATGCTTTCGTTTGTCCTGAAAAGGGCGCTTACTACACGCTGAAAATCGATATGTCGTCAAAGACCTATTCATGGACAAAGCTCGACAACCAGTCACCTGAAGCATTCAATACCGTCAGCCTTATCGGAGCCTTCAACGACTGGAACGGTGATGTGGACATGGAGCAGACTGCACCGCACAACTGGTATGTCAACCACACCTTCTCTTCAGAGACAGAGTTGAAGTTCCGTTCTAACCACGACTGGACTACAAGCTGGGGTGGAAAGTCTGTTTCTCTCGCCGGTATGATATATACAGCAGAGGCAAATGGTGACAACATCGTTGTTCCTGCCGGAACATACGACATCTACTTCAACGACATCACAGGCCAGTTCATGTTCGTGAAAGCGAACTGACATGATGTATCAAATGAAAATTCTCATGTTCTGATTTGTAAAAATCAATAAATGTTTATTTAGTTATCGTCAGGGCGGACAATGGTTTCAGCGGATTCCATTGTCCGCTTTTAGTATTCAATAC
>CAVBFA010000060.1:15223-17025 GCA_963594595.1 Oscillibacter sp.
GCCCTGACGACCGATGGAGGCAAACTCCTGGCAAGCCCTAATGGCAGATGGAGTCAATAACCGGCAATCCCTGACGACCTAAACTAAAAATCCCGTTTCCGGCAAACGAAGCTTAGCTTGCGTCTTGCTGAAAACGGGATTTACCGTATCTTGTATTTATCTACTCTGCCTGTGCCTTTCAACTGACTTGCAGTATGAACTTGTCATCTTGCAGTTCAGAATGTTATAACAGACAGTCTGAATCAGTTGTACTGCAAGTCATGATAACGTAGTCTTGCAGTCGGAACATTGTTCTTAAGCCCTGATTTCCGTTTGGGTGTTAAGCCCATGGATTCTCCGTTGGGTAGGGGAGAGACTTAGGCTGATTGTAAGCGATATCCTTGATGCCGAGATATTTGAATACCTCGAAGAGCGTCTTGCCGACATGTGAGAAGGCAACGGCACCATGATGAGGATATCCCTTCTGGATGAGAACGTGGCGATAGAAACGACCCATCTCGCGGATGGCAAAGATTCCGATGCCGCCGAACGAGCGTGTAGGTACGTCGAGCACCTCGCCCTCTGCGATATAAGAGCGCAGATTGCCCTCAGAGTCACACTGCAGACGATAGAATGTGATTGGGCTGGCAGCGATGTCACCCTCCAGAGTGCCACGGGTGAAGTCGGGAGTACCGCCGTTCTCGAGCAGACGGTTCTGGATGAGCTGATATTTGATGGCACGGGCAGAACACATCTTGCACTGAGGAGTGTTGCCGCAGTGGAAGCCCATGAAGGTGTCTGTGAGCTGGTAGTCGTATTTGCCGGTGATGTCCTCGTCGTAGATATATTTAGGCACTGAGTTGTTGATGTCGAGCAGAGTCACCGTGTCGTCAGAAGCACAGATGCCGATAAACTCTGAGAGAGCACCATAGATGTCCACCTCACAAGCCACAGGGATACCACGGCTTGCCAGACGACTGTTCACGTAGCAAGGCTCAAAACCGAACTGGCTTGGGAATGCAGGCCAGCATTTGTCGGCAAATGCCACATACTTGCGAGAACCCTTGTGCTGCTCTGCCCAGTCGAGGAGTGTAAGCTCAAACTGTGCCATACGGCGGCTCAGGTCAGGGTAATATTTGCCTTCGCCCATCTCTTCTGCCATCTCCTTGCATACGTCGTCGATGCGAGGGTCGTTCTCGTGCTCCTTGTAAGCCACGAGCAGGTCGAGCTCTGAATTCTCCTCTATCTCCACGCCCAGTTCATAGAGTCCCTTGATAGGAGCGTTGCAAGCGAAGAAATCCTGAGGACGCGGGCCGAAGGTGATGATTTTCAGACCCTTCAGACCGATGATGGTGCGTGCCACCGGCACGAAGTCTTTGATCATCTTTGCCACATCCTCTGCCGTTCCCACCGGATACTCAGGGATATAGCCCTTCAGATGGCGCATGCCCAGATTGTATGAGCAGTTGAGCATACCGCAGTATGCGTCTCCACGGCCGTTTATCATGTCGCCGTCGCCTTCGGCAGCTGCCACGAACATCACCGGACCGTCAAACTCCTTTGCAATAAGTGTCTCCGGTGTTTCAGGACCGAAGTTGCCGAGGAACACCACGAGGGCGTTGCAGCCTTCTGCCTTCACTTCGGCAACGGCCTTGAGCATGTTCTGCTCATTCTCTACGGTGGTCTGGCAGTTGAAAATCTCACCTGTGTATTCTTTTACAATGTTCTCGCGGCGCTGTGTTGACAGCGCGATAGGGAAACAGTCACGGCTGACGGCGATGATGCCCAGCTTGACCTGAGGAATGTTGTTGCTAACCATAATT
>CAVBFA010000061.1:0-16963 GCA_963594595.1 Oscillibacter sp.
GATGGTCTGACAGTTTTTCAGCAATTCTTGGTTATACTGATAATCAGCGTTATGGACAACTTTTACTCATATCGATTAACTTAATTCCGCCAACGGATTTTAACCTTCAAATTGATAGTGTTTAAAGATTGATGGTTATTCTTTCTATATAAGGTTTCAACTTTTCTGGATCTCCAAACGCAGTGATTGGGATATTTATTCCTTCGTAATTTACGTAGTCGTCTTGTTCTATTATGTTACCGTTATTGTCAAAAGTGAAATGGTAGGTGCTATTCACCCATGATTTATAAATAATACCGAAGAATGCTTCGTATGAAGTCAATGTAATTCTTAGTTTTCCATCAGAGGAATCTGGTATATTCACATCACCCCCAACTGAAAACATTTCTGAAGGTATTTGGAAAAACAATAATCTCCATGACTTGTAATTTTCATTATTTCGACTAAGTATTAGGTATTTGTTTTTATAGCATTTTGTGTTCCATAGTCCCCCATCATTATCTTCAAACTCTCCATTCTTTGTAATGCGAAGTTTTGTGTACTTATCTAAGTAAGGTGAAATTGTTGTGAATGGCTCATAATCTTGGCAATATGGTACCATCAATTGCTTATGTTTTAACTTTGGAATATTTATTACCAGCGCCTTTTCTCCCAGCGTGTCCACGCCGATAGTCTGTTGTTTCGCATCGGCAAACACGATATAGTGTTCTTTGCCGGTAGGGTCATCGGATTTGTTCAGGATGATTTTGCCCTCCTTCTTGTATTGTTCCGCTTTCTCGTTTACTAACTCTTGATAGCTCTTGCTGCATGAACAAAGCGTCAGTAATGCAGCCAATAATAGGATTGGTAGTTTTTTCATAATTCCGATAGAAGTTTTGTTATACTTGCTTTGTAATGTTCACACTTTCTGCCGTCAAAATTAGTAAATATTGACATACCAGTCAAGTCCATAATAGTTCATTATTATAAAAAGTGGAGGGCAGAACCGAAATATTCATAAAAATTGTTTACCTTTACGCTTTAAAAAACGAAAAGCAAGAAAAAGAAGGGCTTGTTTCTGTTTTGATGCGTGATGCCCTTATAGAAGAAAAGAACTAAGAATGGTGAATTACATAGATACTACTACACTGAAACATATCATCATGTCGGCTTGTGCCGTGATGTTGTGCGCCTGCTCGTCAGAGAACGGAGTCGACGACGACGTTCCTGTCACGCCGCCACCGCCACCCGAGCCGGTGGAGAAGTTGCCGATACGCATCAGCAGCATGCCGGAGGCACGTGCCGCAGACAATGCCTTCGATACAGGCGACAGGATAGGCGTGTTTGTGGTAAACCGCAATGCCGACGGCTCGGTGGTCGGACTGAAGACCCAAGGCAACTATATAGACAACAGCATGTACACCTATCATGGCACTTGGACCTCAGCGGTGCAGGAATACTGGAAAGACGACATTACGCATGCCGACTTCTATATGTATTATCCATACACCGCCACGATAGCAAGTGTTGAGGCTCTGCCGTGGAGCGTGAAGACAGACCAAAGTGCAGAGACAGACTACAAGGCAAGCGAACTGCTCATCGGCAAGACCCTTGATGTGGCACCGGGTGAAGAAGCCGTGAACATCGGAGCCAAGCACATGATGTCACAGGTCGTCATTACCCTGGCTGCCGGCAAGGGCTTTACCGCAGCCTCGTTGGCGAAAGCCAATGTCAGCGTAAGGATAAACGACGTGAAGACGCAGGCCTCAGCCAATATAGCTTCCGGCATTGTGACAGCCACCGGCGACAAGGGCTGTGTCATACCGATGAAAGACTACGACGAATACAAGGCGCTCGTAGTGCCTCAAACCCTGGACGACGGCTACTTGATAACGGTGACGGTGGACGGCACGGATTACCACCTGCCGAAAGACCAGAAGCTAAAAGCCTTTGAACAGGGACACAGCTACCAGCTGACAGTGACATTGGGCAAGACGAACAGTGGCATAAATGCCAGCATCGTGAAATGGCAGGACGACGGCGTCGACTATGGAGGAGTAGCAGAACCGGAATAGAAAAAAGACAAATATGAAAAAGATAAGCGAGAACATCATCTTCTATATCATCACCGTCATGGTGGCAACGCTCAGCAGCTGTAGCGACAGCCTCTTTGAGGACGGTGGGCAGAACGATGGCGCCAACATCAGACTGGCGGCAGACATCGAGCAGCTCTCAGTGATGAGAGTGAACGACAGCGGCTTCTGCGACGGCGATATGATGGGCGTGTATGTGGTGGACTACGAGGGCGGCAAGCCAGGCACCTTGAAACCGAGCGGCAACCGTGGCGACAACGTGCGCTACACCTTCGATGAGTCTGCAAACAAGTGGACCGGTGCCTACGATCTGTATTGGAAAGACAAGCATACGCCAATAGACGTATATGGATATTATCCGTTTGCCGCACCAGAGAGCATCGAGGACTATCAGTTTGAAGTGCAGAAAGACCAGAGCAAACCATCTGCCGATGGCGAGATGGGCGGTTACGAGGCAAGCGACTTCCTTTGGGGAAAGGTTGCCGACGTGGCACCTACCACCAGCGTGATACGCTTGCCGTTGTCACACCGCATGTCGAACGCCCGTGTCACCCTGGTACAAGGTTCGGGCTTCACCGCCGAGGAATGGGCAAACACTGAAAAGATAGTGCTTGTGCCAAATGTGGCACGCAAGGCAAGCATCAACCTTGCCGACGGCACTGTTAGCGTGGCGGGCGATGTGGAGAATACAGCCACGATACCGTCGCGCACCGGCAACGAGTGGCGCGCCATCGTGGTGCCGCAGACCGTATCCGCCGGAACGACGCTCTTCAGCATCACCATCGGCGGAACGCCATTCAAGTTCTCCAAACCGGCCGCCTTTGAATACAAGGCAGGCTATATGATGAACTTCAGTATCAAGGTGGACAAGCAGGAAGTAAGCGGCCAGTATAAGCTGACGCTTGTATCGACGAGCATCAGCGAATGGGAAAGCGACCTCGTAAGCCACAATGCCACGGCAAAGGAATACATCGTGGTGAACTCCACTCCCGGCAAACTGAAAGACGCCATTGCCGCCATAGGCAAGGACTATGCGAAAGTGAAGAACCTGAAGATTACCGGCGAGATAAACTCCGAAGACTTCTACTTCATGCGCGACCACATGCCGAAACTCTCCGCCCTGAATCTGAAAGAAGTGCGCATCAAGGCATCTTGCAAACCTGGTGAGGGCGAAGAAGGATATGACGACCAGATACCGGGAAGTGCTTTCTACTATCAGCAGACAAACGGTGGTAGTCATACTCTTAATTACGTTATACTTCCTGATCATCTTAAGGCTATAGGTGGCAATGCCTTCTATGGATGTAGTTATCTAACTGGTTCACTTATCATTCCAGAGGGTGTGACGGAGATAAGACGTGGCGCTTTTAATGGCTGCATTGGACTGAACGGTACGCTCACGCTTCCTTCCACATTGAAGAAATTAGGAAATAACTGGAATGATGATTCAGCAGATGAGGGTACAGATTATTATGGTGGAGTGTTCCAAGGCTGTTCCAATCTGACCGGAAACCTCGTGTTGCCCAACAAAATAGAACTGATTAGAGGTTATTGTTTTTCTGGGTGTTCAGGGCTTTACGGTGAGTTGCGTCTACCCGAGAAACTGAAGTATATTGGCGAACATGCCTTTCAAGGATGTAAAGGACTTACGGGGGCACTGACGATACCACAAGGGATATCCACAATTCCTTCGGAAGCTTTCAGTGAATGCGGCTTCAACGGTACGCTTACTTTTCACGACGGAGTTACGAATATAGGCAATGCGGCTTTCAACAATTGTCATTTCAAGGGAGAGCTTCATCTGCCGAAAAATCTGAAGATAATCTCAAACCATGCATTCTGCAATGATGACTTCTCCGGCGAACTGAAATTACCGTCAGAGGTTGTACATATAGGTAATTCCGCATTCGCCAACAACTGGCGCATTACTGGCATCCTTAATATTCCGGAGGGCTTGGTGAGCATCGGTGAAGATGCGTTCACTGGTTGCAAGATGCTCGAGGGTGTCATTTTCCCTGAGTCTATGGAGACGATACGCCAGAGAGCATTCATCAATTGTTTCGGCATAGGTTCGATTGTATGCCGTGGCACCATGCCGCCCCGTATAGAAAGTGGTGCTTTTGATGGGGTTTCCAAGGAGAATTTCACCGTTGAGGTGCCGTCTTCCGCTGTAGCCCATTATCAGACGGCTCAAGGCTGGTGCGACTTCAAACGCATCGCCGCCCACCACGAACTGACATGCCATCCCTCTGTGGCTTGTGCCCTCAGCACGGAGCATAGGCAGACCGTCACCGTATATGCCGAGGGCGAGTGGGAGGTGGCAAGCAAGCCAGACTGGTGTGAGGTGTCGCCAACGAGCGGCAACAAGAAGACCGAAGTGACACTCACCATCAAGGCAACGGCAAAAAGCTCCGGCAGCAAGCGTGACGGTAAGGTGGTGTTCCGATTGAAAGACAAGGACTACACCCACGAATGCAGCGTTTCGCAGTATGGCTACCAGTATGGCGAGGACGAATGGGTGACGCAGCAGAAGGCGACACGCGGCAACCGTGGCGGCATCAACATCGTGCTGCTTGGCGACGGTTATGACGCCAACGAAATAGCCTCAGGCGAATATCTGAAAGTGATGAATCAGGAGATGGAATATTTCTTCAGTATAGAACCATACAAGACCTACCGCCAGTATTTCAACGTCTACACCGCCATGCCGCTGTCCACGGAATCGGGCATCGGTTCGGTGAACACCGTCCGCTACAACCGTTTCGGCACCACCTTCACGGGAAGCTCCGGACTGAAAGCCGAATACGACGAGATATTCTCTTACGCCCTGGGAGCACCCACCGTTACGAAAGAAAACCTCTGTCAGACGCTCATCATCGTAGTGCCCAATTCCACCGACTATGGCGGCATAACGCAGATGTGGGCAGACGGGTCGGCAATCTCCTTCTGTCCGCTCAGCACCTACGGCTATCCACTCGACTCTCGTGGTGTGGTGCAACATGAGGCAGGCGGTCATGGCTTCGGAAAGCTCGGTGAGGAAGCCATCTGCCACAATGCCTTCATAGACGCTTGCGGATGCAGCTGCTGCGGCCACGTTGACGAACTGAACACCGCCAAGAGCTATGGATGGTATGACAACCTCTCGCTGTCGGGCAAGATACATGGAGTGGGGTGGAGCCATCTCATAAGCGACAGCCGCTACAGTGACATCGTTGACGTGTATGAAGGCGGCTTCATGCACTCCCGCGGTGTCTACCGTTCGGAACAGAACTCATGTATGAACAACGACATACCATATTACAACACGATAAGCCGCGAGAGTATCGTGAAGAGGATAAAGCGATATGCCGGAGAGACATTCTCGTTTGAAGATTTCGTGAAGCACGACAAGCGTGACGCCGGTGTGGCGCAAAGCCCCGCCAGGGTTTCGGCAAGGGGTAGGGCATCGCAGTCTGCCACTACCTATCAGCACAAACCCGTGATACGCAGGGGCAGTCCGCTGCGTATGGCGAAGGTGAGAAGACACAGATAATGACCATTGGATACAATTTAGATTAGAAGATGAAGATACATACTATTATATATATGGCATTGGCGCTGACCGTAGCCGGACTGACATCGTGCAGCCAGGATATCCTGCCTGCGGATGAGCCGACAGATGCGAAAGACATGGAGATGAAGCTGGTGATGAGCCATCCCTCCCAGAAGGTGGATGCTGCGGCAACGGATTTTGAGGAAGGCGACAAGGTTGGCATCTTTGTGACACAGGCAGACAAGCCGCTGCAGCTGGGTGGCAATGTGGTGAACAACGAGGCAATGACATTCAGCGGCAACGGGTGGACGGCAGCCAAGACACTGTATTGGGACGATGGCACATACAATGTGTATGCCTACTATCCATATATCAACAGCTTGAGCAGCATCGAAGACCAGCCGTTCAGTGTCTGTCTCGACCAAAGCACGGAGAAGACGGCAACAACCCCCGGCGGTTATGAGGCGAGCGACCTGCTCCATGCCACATGCAAGGGAGTGGCGGCATCCGAAGAACCGGTGAGTCTCACCTTCAGACATATCATGAGCAAACTCACGATAAGACTGATAAAAGGCGAGGACTTTGAGGGTGAGATGCCTGTAAACGCCACGGTATATGTGCATAACACCGTGCCGGAGGCAACGATAGACTTTCAGGCTGGGGTGGCAACACGCAATGCGAAGGCTGTAAGGCAGACTATCACTGCACATCACGACGGTGACTACCTGTATTCTGCCATCGTCGTGCCGCAGCGCATAGAGAACCGCATGCCGCTCATCGAAGTTATCATGAACAACATGAGTTATCTGTATGAGAGCAAGTTCCAGTTCAAACCCGGCATGGAGCATCTCGTGAACCTTATCATCCCCAACAATCCCGACAATATAAGAATAGAGATTGGAGGGGACATAAAGGAATGGCAATAAAATACCTTATAGCGTAAATGAAGAAGACTATCTGCATATTGTCAGCCTTTGCCATCTTGCTCTGTCTGTGGCTCGCGGCATTGTGGCTGCCTGCTCTCACTGATGAAGGCAAACCACAGAGCGAGACGAGGTATGGTGTGAGCGAGGGACTGGAATTGGTGGAACAGACGTTTGCCGGAAAGGAAAAGAAATATGTCGTTGAGGATGGCGAAGGGAACGTGGTGTTTGCAGTGCCCCTGCGTGGCTGCATCATCGACACCCGCTATCGCGGCGGCAGGCTCCGATTCAGAGAAGAGGGTTCCAGGCGCGAAGGGTATATCGACCGCCAGGGCATCGTGACCTTCCTGATCGAAGGCAGGGCAAGTATTCCAGAACAGGTTGCCACAGGAACGACGGCACGGTTTGCCACACCCGGCGAGGCTTCAGCCCGACAGGAATATGGCGAGGCATCCGGCTCCTTTTCCGGAGGAGGTGCGTCAAAGCCGTCGGGAGCAGGGCGGAGAAGCCTGTCTATATCACAAGTGCCACTGAAGACCATAGCGAAAGACAATGCGTTCTTCAAGGAAGCGTCGAAGATATTGCAGGGCAAGTTGACGGAGCAGGATGCCAAGCGGCGCCACACGATACTCAACTACTGTGAGCATCTGCGCACTGCATACACTACAAAAGACATTGATTTCCTGCGCCAGGTGTTCAGCGACAAGGCTCTGATTATCGTGGGCAATGTGGTGAAGACAGCCACGACAGACGGCAAGTGTATAGCAGAACCACGGGTGAGCTACGCCATCCACTCCAAGCAGCAATATATGGCGCGCCTCACCAGGGTGTTCGCCTCAAACAGTAAGATTGACGTGAAGTTCTCAGGCTTCCGCATCCTTCGCCATCCCACGATGGACGGCATCTATGGCGTCACGCTTCGGCAGCGCTACAGCAGCGACCGCTACAGCGACGACGGGTATCTGTTCCTGTTATGGGACTTCACAGACAAGTCGATGCCCGTGATTCATGTCCGCACCTGGCAACCGGCATCCTCTGTTGCCGACGGTGCTGACGTGATAAGCATACAGGATTTCAATCTGCAATGACAAATGCGTCAGCAGAAATCCAGGACTATGACTATAATCCCTGAACGGCATGATTGCCGATTCTGGATAAAGAAAAATAACAAAACGAATTCACTGCATATAATACGAGTTCACTAAATATAAAATATGAAAAGAACATCATCCTTTGGCAATGCCGGCAGACTGCTCTTTGTTGTCTGCTTATGGCTGCTTAGTGCAGGCAGTGCGCTCTCACAAGAATTCTCGGTGAGCAGTTTCCGTATCCTGCCCAACGACGTGAGTGCCTTTGTCAACAGCGTGCGCGACCTCAATGATGAGGCTTGTGCCCTGGTGAAGGTTGAGGCTCCGTCAGACTTTGCCTTTTCCACACCTTTGGGCATAGTGAAGCGCAAGGATGAGGTGGGCGAGATATGGCTTTATCTGCCGAAGGGAACCAAGATGATAACGCTGAAACATCCGGATTGGGGCGTGCTTCGCGACTATAAGTTGGGGATGGCATTGGAGAGCCGCATGACCTACGAGATGAAACTGACTCTGCCGAAGCCCGCCGTTACGGAGCGCCACGACACTATCGTGCAGGTGAGGACAGTGGTAGATACTGTCACTGTGGCCAAGACCAGACCCAGGTTGCCCTTGTCCTTATATGCCCTTGCCACCATCAGTGCCCACGACAACGGACCATCGTATGGAGTCTTCTTTGCCATGATGCGTCGCCATGGATTCTTTGTCCATGCCAGCACTGATTTCGGTAGTATAGGCACCACACGCGGCAGTTGTTCAAAAGACGGCAGCATTGGCGGAGCCACAGAGAAACCATATTATTCCGGCAAGACAGCCAAGAGCCATTACACCGTAACCGCAGGAGCAGTACACCGCCAGACCAGGAATCTGTGTCTCTTCGAGGGCATTGGATATGGCCGCAGTGCCGTGGCATGGCAGTTGGCAGAGAGCGAGGGCGGTGGATATATGCAGAACGACGGACTTACCCATAAGGGAGTGGCAGGCGAGGCAGGTGCGCTCCTTTCGTTCGGTCGCATCGCAGTGTCGGCATCTGCCGTCACCATTGCCGGAAAGCAATGGCATGGAAGTCTTGGCGTGGGTATAAAACTATGGAGGGATAAGAATGAGAAATGACAAATGCATACCAATGATACGGCGCAATGCCCATCATATATCCTTGTGGCGAATAGCCTGCCGACAGTCGTTGGCTCTTTGTTGCATGCTGCTTGTCGCTTGCCTCTTCTCGTGCACCAGCGACAAACCCGACTATCTGGAGCCGCACATTGCCACGCTGCCAGCCACAGAAATCACGCGCACGGAAGCCACGCTTAATGGTTCTGCCACGGTGGAAGGCGAGACGGAAATGCCGCAGCTGTGTTTCAGATATGGCATGACGGAGGAGATGAACATGACGATACCGGCTGTCGGCGGCAATGCCCCGTCGGCACGCATTACAGGACTCATCCCTGCCACCACTTACTATTATATGCTTGAGGGTTCCAACGGCAGGACGACAGTAAGGGGAAACACGCTGACCTTCACCACGCTGCCCAACGAGAAGCCTTCGGTGGGAGAGGCAAGCATCGCCAGCCACGGACCGATGAGCGTGATTGTCAGTTATGAGATAACCGACGATGGCGGAGAGACGATAACGGAGACCGGATGTCTGTATGCCCTTTCCTCTGCTGCTGATGACAGACAGAGAGTACAACTCACAGACTATAAGGGAGGCAAGGGACGGCAGACTCTTTTGATTTCCGACCTCAATCGTAATGCCACGTATCTGATATGGCCATACGCCAAGAGCCGGATGGGCGAAACCATAGGAACACCTCTGACATTCACCACCGGTGATGCCGTCTCGCTCGGCGAGGCAGGACAGCTGCGCTCGTTGTTGGGCAAAGGACTGTATACCTATACCAGACTCTCCATTGCGGGAGCTTTGAATGGCGATGACTTGCGCTGCCTGAGAGATATGATGGGCCGTGGACTTGATGATGCGGCGACGGCAGGCAGACTTTCTGATGTGGACCTGACGGACGCTAAGATCGTTGCAGGAGGCGATCCCTACGACGGTTCGAGATATGCCGCAGACAATGTCGTGGGACAAGGTTTGTTCGCCGGTTGTGCAAGTCTGGTGAAGATAGCCTTGCCTACCGGCACCACAACGATAGAGAAGGATGCCTTTGCCCGTTGCACGGCTCTCGTAGACATCAGCATCCCGGCATCGGCAGCATCAGTATTGCCGTCAAGTGGCTGTTCGGCATTGCGGAGCATCAGCGTGTCGGGAGCCAACACCCATTATATCGGCAAGGACGGCGTGCTGCTCAATGCCGATGCCACACGCATTGTGTGGTTCCCGATGGGCAAGAGCGGAAGCTATACGTTGCCGTCTACCGTCACATCCATCGGCAACTATGCCTTCAGGGAGTGCAGCATAGAGAATTTCACGTTTCCAGACAACATCACCACGCTCGGCACCGGTGTCTTCATTGACAGCAAGGTGAAGGAGGTGAAGATGCCGGGCAGTCTGCGCTTGGTGCCTACGGCAACCTTCCAGGGCTGCAAGCAGCTCCGTGTGGTGCACCTCGGCAGCAAGACGGAGATGATTTCCGACTATGCCTTCTCCGACTGTCCGCTCACCGATATATACGTGGATGCCCAGCTGCCGCCGGTATGCAATGCCAAGACCTTTGCTGCCGACGGAACGGACATCTTCGGAACCTGCCGTGTGCATGTGCCCAAGGGAAGGGTAAACATCTACAAGGCGAGCGACGGTTGGAAATTATTCAAGAACATCATTACAGACTGATTATGACGACACCAGAAATAGAAGAACTGAAACTGCTCATTGAGGAGAAATACGGAAAGTCTCTGAGTACGACGACCGACTTTGAAGAGTTTTCACTCTATCTTAGGAAGAAGGCTGGAAAGAATGTATCGGCATCCACCATGAAGCGCCTGTACGGATATGTGGCAGATGACCATAAGCCCAGGATTTCCACTCTCGACCTGTTGGCGCAATACGCAGGGCATGCCGACTACAAGGCTTTCGTGTTTTGGCTGAAGAGCAGCACGAAATACAACTCCTCTTTCTTTATGGCAGACCAGCTGACGAGCGGTGAACTGACCGTAGGCATGGAGATAATGATAGGGTGGAGCCCCAACCGCCTGATAACTCTGCGCTATATGGGAAACAGCATATATGAGGTGGTGACATCGGCAAACAGCAAACTGCTTAGTGGCGACCGCTTCTGCACGGGATGCTTCATCAAGGGGCAGCCGTTGCTGCTGCCGTATATAGACAGGAATGGCGAACATACAATGCCTTTCGTGGCTGGCCGCAACGGTGGACTCACCGTATTGAAACTGAAAAAATAAAACGGGCTGATTGTCGATAGTGGAGTATTTACATCATGCAAGACGAAACAAGAAATATAAATGACGCTGCCGGATCTTTGGACAGCGACTACACATCAGGCTTCACCGAGTCGATAGACAAGGAGATGGCTGCCGACCCTATGCCTGAAGAGAAGGGGTTTGGCAACATCCAGGAGTGTTATGTTTCAAAATCCGGACCTACACGCCTGTTCGCAGCCACGAGGTATGGCAAACGCTACATGCTGAAATGTCTGAAAGAGGATTTCCTCCTCACTCCCGTATATCAGCAGGCGATAGTGAAAGAGTTTGAAATCGGTCTGCAACTCGAACATCCGTGCATCTGCCGCACCTTTGCCATGGAGCGCTTTGCCGGCATGGGCTACACCATTGTTATGGAGCAGGTGGACGGCGACACGCTGCAGACGCTGATAGATGAAAGGAGACTCTCCTCAGAACTCGCCTTCAGAATAGTGTCGCAGATGATGGATGCCTTGGATTATATGCACAGCAAACAGATTGTACACCGCGACATAAAACCGGCGAACATCATGGTGACACACATGGGGAAGAACGTGAAGGTAATTGACTTCGGACTTTCCGACAGCGACCTCTTCGGCGTGTTGAAGATGCCGGCAGGCACTTACAAATACCTTGCCCCGGAGCAGCTTCTGGAGGGTGCCGTCGCCGAACCCGGGGCTGACATATATTCTCTCGGTATGGTGATGGAGGATATGGCTGCGGCTACAGGCAGCAAGAAACTGCGCAGGATGTCGCGGATATGCACCGTGAAGGATGCCTCTCAGCGCCCCGACAGTATAGAAGCCTTGCGCAATCGCTTCATGAGAAGCGAACGTGATCTCCGCATCATCTCCTTCCTCATTGCTCTCGTGGCAGTGCTTGTCTGCATGCTCTCGGTATCGCTCTTCATGCGCAGTCACGATGCCGATAAAGAGAACGACACTGTAAGTCAGCCAAGCGGCTGTAAGGCAAACCGCCAGGATGACAACAGTGTCGTCGACTATAATCTATGGGACAGGTGATGGGGATAAACCTTACTCCAAAAATCGTTCGCTAAGGCGTTTGGCGGTTTATTCCCCGTTGAGACACTCTCCAGTTTCGTAGCTCTTCGTCATGTCTTTCAATATCGTAATCATCTTCTGCCGCAGACTTTCCGGTTTCAATACCATGATGTTGCGTCCGTGCCACAGTAGTTCCTGCAGGAAGTCGCGGGTGGGGCGCACACGGAGCGTGTATTCACGATACTTGCCGTCGGCAGACTCGCCGACCTTCTCCTGACTGTCGTGCAGCGGCACCTCCTCTATATAGTTGTATTCGGGGTAGAATACACGTATGCGGACTTTCTCTATCGGCTCGTCCTCCATGCGCATGATGCCGAAACATCCGTCGAAGTAGTTGTCGGGTGTGAGCTGCCGCTTTATCTTTGCCGGCAGATGATGCTTCTTGCATACTGTCTCCATAAATGAGATGCGGTCGAACGGCAGACAGCGCACCTCTTCTTTCTCGTTCACTCCAATGACATACCATCGCTGCTTGAAGAGTCTCACGAAAGCAGGCAACAAGGCGATGTCCTTCTCCACACCGAATGGCGTGACGTAATGGAATTTCAGTAGATATTGCTTGTCTATGGCAGTGAGAATGTCATCGAGATATTCGGAGTTGCGTGGCGGTGACTCGAGCATCACCTTGCTGTGGTATTGCAGCATGTCGTGCAGCGATGCCAGTCGCAAGGCACTGAGCAGCCACTCCGTTATCTCGTCACACTCTACGGTGTCTTTATTTATGGAATAGCGATAGCCGTCAGCCTTGCCGCCACACTCCACCGTGATGCCAAGCTGCGACTGTATGGCATCGCGGTAGCGGTGGAAGGTGCGCAATGACAGTTCTTCCTTGTACACATTAACCGTAGCATCCATCCACGCATCGGCAATCTCATTGAACGTCATGTGCCGGCGACCAAGCTGCGATATCAGCCAGCTATAGAATTTCACTCTGTTGTCCATACCGTTTCCTTTATCCCCAATTGGTCATTAGGGTTTAGTTCATGAATTCTGTTATCACCCTGTGCCAGTAGTCCCACGAATAGCCCACCGACGGATGATTCACTGCCATAACCTTCACCCGTCTGCCGCTTGCCAGGGTATAAGTTCCTGTTGCCACGCGATAGCCGTCAACGATGATATCCCTGCCGTCGGTCCAGCGCTCGCCGGGAAGCTTGTCCCACAGACGGTTGCCCCAGACGATGAGATATTCGGGTTGGTATTTTTCCATCATTCTGAATAGTGCCTCGCCGGCTTGGCGGTATTGTGTAGAGGTGCCTGCCTCACGTGGACCGCCCATTGCCACTTGCAGATAGTTGTAGAACACCACCGACTGCCATATCCTCTGTCTCAAAGCCTGGTCTGTCTCCCTGCCCACGAGCGAGCGCTCGAACTTCAACAGCGTCTGCATCCATCTCTGCCGCTCCACTCTGTCGTCGAGATATTGCTTCACTACGCCATTGGTGAACTCCATACACTCCCGATGACGAAGGCAGTCGCCGCAGTCAGCGCAGCCCTCATCACAGTAGTGGCTCTCGCCAAGCACCATTATGCGCTTGCCGAAGAGTCCTCCGTCGGCGTATGACGAGCCGACGAAGGGACGAAAGAATAATCCGTCGTTCATATATTATTGTTTTTCAGTGTTGTTCATTTTTTCATCCAATGTCTTCCAGATCTCCTTATAGATGTATTTGTTAGAACTGAAAAACAAACCGGAAGAAGGGCGGGTGTGCCAACTGCCGCATTCAGGGCATTTCACCGGGGCGGTGAGCGCCGTGGCACAATACTCACAGTCCATTCCCTTGAATTTATGTCCGCAGTTATCGCAGACAAATTTTGTCATTCCTCTAAACATAAGCTGTTCCTTTCGCGTTTAGACTATTGCCCCAATCTCACCCGTCTGCTTGTGGATAATGCATTCCGGATTGCCGATTCGGGTTTGGCAGGGCAAAGGTATTGATAAGTTGCGACCTCTACAAGTCCATAATGGTTCATGGATTGCAGATACACTTCAATTTCCCTGTCTTCCTTATAGCCGTCATGTTATTATTTCTGTTTTACGGTTGCAAAGATACTATGAAGCTGTGCCAAATAGTGGCATAGTAAAGAAGAAAATACTTTTCCCAAATCGGTCATTAGGGTTTGCCACACCTGCCTGTTTTCCATATTTACAAACCTTCACGCAAGAATTTGCGTAGGTGGATATGGGTTATGCCATCATCATCATTCTTGGCAAGAAGCGGTGTCATGGAGATAACATATTTAGGATAGTTGTCTTTTATAGAGCGCAGATTGCCAAATTCCCTTTCACGTGTAGCTTGCTCTGCTATGATGTATGAAGCCTGTACGTATACCCGTTGTCCTTCAGGCTTCGTGCATACAAAGTCTATCTCACCAGCCTGTAGTTGCCCTACATAAACCTGATAGCCAAGTCGGATGAGATGTTGGTATATAATGTTTTCGATTACCTTCTCGATATCACCCTCTCTTGTACCACCGGCTATAGCATTTCTCACGCCATTGTCATCAAAGTAAAACTTGTCGTTGTTCTCGAAGATACGCTTGCCATGTATGTCATATCTGTTCACCTTATGCAGGATGTATGCTTCGCATAAGAAAGAAATGTAATTGATTACAAGCGTAGAAGTAATTGATTCACCTTGCGACTTCATATATTTTGCGATGCTGTTGGCAGAAATCAATTTCCCTATATTGTCAGCCATAAAGCGTACCAGATTCTCAAGGAAGGGAACGTTCCGTATCTGGTTTCTCATTATTACATCCTTCAGAAGCACGGTGTGGTATATATCTGTCTGATACTCTCTTGCATCATCCTCTTCCAAACCGATTTTTGCCAAGCCGGGCATTCCTCCGTATTGTATATATAAAGACAGCGACTCGTCATTGTCTGCCAGATTATGAAACTCCAGAAATTCATTGTAGCTAAGAGACTGTATATAGATCTCCTTATATCTGCCTCCGATGAGTGTGCTAAGTTCGTTGCTCAGCATTCTGGCGTTGCTACCCGTAATGATGATGTCGGTGTTTGGTTCTGTGCGGAAACTACGTACTGAACGCTCAAACTCCTTTATGTCCTGCACCTCATCTATCAGGATATAATTGTGCTTGGCGTTATCCCAATGCTTTTCTATATGCTCATTGAGATCCCGATAAGTCTCTATGGCGTCATACTGCCACTTCTCCTTATCTATATAGATAACATTATTGTCAGAGTCGGCCATCTTGTCATCACGTATCATTTTCAAGATACAGCTTTTGCCCACACGACGCTGACCGACAAGTACTATTATCGTTTCCTTTCCAAGATATTTCTCAATCTTGTCAATGTATGTTTGCCTTCTAGTGATTCCCATATTTATTCATTATAAAAGATATTTTTCGCAAAAATAGCAAATTTATCTTGTATAAAAGATAAATCTGTTGAAAATCTCGTTTTTGTCTTTTATAATGGATAAACAAGAGCCGATTACATATCCTCCATAGACAAGCCCTTATACTCTATGTTGTATTTCTTGAATCTTCCTGTAGTCTGGAAGAAATGCTCGGCTTTTTCTTTCACAATACTGATGACCACATCCTTGGCTTGGCGTTTAACCTCATAGAAACAAACAGTTTGTTCAATTTCGTCGGCAGCTATTATGTCTATTTCGTTTTCACCCTTTCTGTCCCACCACGAAGATATATTAGTGTATAGCTCACTCTCTATCATTTTCTCCTTGAAGTATCTCTCAAGCACCTTGCCAGTATATGTAGTGTAGTCTCTATCCATGATGATTTTCAGTTTCTTATTGGCTCCAACCTCCAACATATAGTTATATCTGTAGACATACCTAAACCAAATGCGCAGAAAGTTGTCTTCTATCTGATAGTGTATGTTGCGGTTTGTCTTTTGAAACATTGGCATATTGCGCGAAATCAGACAATAGTCGTTCTCGAGTTTTGTGAGATAGCCAGACAGTTCAACTTTCATGATTCCCTCTATTTCCGAACGGGTGGTATAACCAGAGGCTATCAACTGCAATATCTCAAAATATCGGTCATAGTCTTTACCAAACTCTTCTATCAGCATATTTTTACCTTCGTATATGAAATACGAGTTCTTGCCAATGAATTTCTCGGTCATCAGTTCCTTAGTATTAGCCCCAGCATCCAACATCATTTCCACATATTCTGCCACACCTCCTGTATAAGAATAGAGAGCCAATAAATCCTCATTAGTATAAGAAGAATTGTATGTACACAGAATCTCCTTGATCACAGATGGAGGGAAAGGTGTCACCTTTATCTCGCCTGTCTGTCGTCCGTACAGTGGTTGTTTGTTGTTTTTGAAGATTATATTCATAAGCGAATATATCGAGCCGCACACCACCAGATTAACATGAGCGTCCTGCTTATTTATGTCCCATATCTTCTGCATGTCAGAGAATACAGAAGAATTCACTCTTTTGAAGTCTTGAAATTCATCTATTATTATAGTCAGCGGGTGAGTTTTCGACAACTGCAAAAGATACTTGAATATATCAGCAAATCGCGATACGTCTCCAAGAATAGGTATTTGCAGCTTTTCCTTAATCTCGTTGACGAAATCCTTGCACAGTTCTTCCTCCGACTTTCTGGCCACAAAAAAGTACAACAAGTCTTCAACATCCTCGTATGCCTTAAGCAATAATGATGTCTTTCCGCTACGTCTTCTGCCTGTCACGATGGTGAAGCGTGCTGTATGTAATGATAGATTGCGAATATTGTGTAATTCAGCAATCTCGTCTTTTCTTCCAAAGAATCTCATAATTCGACTGTTTTATATAACATTCATTTTCACCTCATTTTCGAAACCTACGTTTCAGAAACAACGGTTTCGAACGCAAAGATAATACAAATATATTGATTATCAAAGCATTTAGTATGATAT